>JAFGWF010000318.1 GCA_016937295.1 Bacteroidales bacterium | reverse complement strand
GATCTTGATGTTAAATTTCGAATATAATTCATATCTATCTAATGTACAGAGTTCTCACCTCTTCCAATTCCAGCTTTGATTTATCACAGGATAGTTTCAGCGAAAAATCTTACAACAGCAAAAACCAAGAAAAAGGAACAAAAACAACATTCTCATCAATAGTCAATTCATTACTGTTAAAGGATATTATTAAGCCATACCTAAAATCAACCTTATATTTTTTAATTTGCCTGCTACTTCTCTTGGTCAGTCCACTTTCAATTAAGATTGGCTTTTCTCTTGTTTCCACTATAAAATCCGGATTAACCTGCTTGCTTTCACTTGAATAGGATAAAACCGAATTTGGAATCACTCGTTTCAAATACAGAACAAGAATATCTTCGTAAAGTTTAGAACGATAGTTCGATGGAATTTCACCACCATAAAGCACTGAAAGCAAGGCTCTACGTAAAGACGGTGACATAAAAAATGCTTTGCGTGCCTTATTTAATTTGCTGTCGATTCCTCCAAAAGGAAGCAAAACATTTATCAATTCAGCCTTGTTTAAGAGATCAATAATTTCAAATATCTCGTCTTTTTTAATACCAAAAGTAGCGGACAAGCTCTCCACATTTATCTCGTCAGAAGCTGCCAACCGATACAAAATTTTTTCAATATGGATAGTATTGATCTCTAATTTAGCTATTTTCGGTATATCTTCTTGAATTACTCTTTTAAAAAGCTCAATTATACTGTCGTTTATGAGATATTTATCTTTAAAACTCAAAAAACCAGGTATGTTATGGTAGCTGATATATTCATTAGTCCATTCCGTGTTTTTATTGCCGGATTGAAGGGCAATTTCATCCCAATAATTCTGTATTGGATTTTGAAGAGGTTGTAATTTGGAAAAAAGCTCCTGAGAAGTTTCTGAGAAAAACAAAATTTGACGCAACTCGCTCATTATCCCCTTTATAGGAAAAATAGTGTTATTGGAATGAAAAGTTTTTGCCGTAATAAATTCGGTAAATTTAAAGGGGAAAATCTTTTCAATGTGCATTCTACGAGCCAAATCAGCTGTGCTATTGAGCAATAATGCCGAGGAGCCTGTTGCAAGAATGAAACACCAACGTGCTTCATCATAAAGAATTTTAAGCGTATTTGCCCACTCCGTATCATCATGAACTTCATCGAATAACAAGGCTATCGGCTCTGCAATTTCGCTAAATCTTTTACCTAAAACCTCTTTTTGAAATAATTCTAATACTTCAAACAAAGAGCCGCTGAGATTTCTAATAGCATTTACATTGAAAAAAAAGACATTCTTTGTATGGTTTTCGTAAATGAAATGAGCAATTTGCCAAAGCAAGGTAGTTTTTCCAACGCCACGCAAACCGGCTAAGCCAATCATTCGAGGCTCCGCGCCCTCAGTAAAAAAGTCTTTAGCATACTTTCTCAGTAATACAAACGCCATCCGATTAGGATACTTCTGTCCGGTAATAGGATGAATCAGCCTACTGTTTATAGTAGCCGGACTCACTTTAGTATGCTTTATATAATTCTCCATGCTAAAAAATTTGTACAAATCTACATATTTCTTGAATATAGACCTTTCAGAAAAACATCATTTTGATTAACTATGGATTGATTGATTAAGTAATTTGAACTCCAAGGAAAACAAAAAAAGAGTCAGATAGCCACTGACTCTCAAAAAACAAATTTTATATACTCCAATGTCTGCATTTGATTTGGTGGGATGGTTTGGAGTGCAGTGAACAACAATAACCCATCGCGGGATATAATTATAGGGCAAACAGATGCCTTAATGATAACCTTCTATTAATCAAGAATATATATTTTAAAAGAAAACCAAAAAATCATCAACTATTAGCTAAGCGATAAGAACAAAAATTACCCTGAATAAAACGTAGAAAACAAAATCAAAAGTACAACTCCCTAAAAAAAACTACAGTAAGCATTAACTGAAATCCACTTTCCTGAAACCTTATTTTTATGTAAGTTTTTACCTACATATTCTAAAAAATGTAGTCCTTTTGGGGCTTTTGACGCAGATTGAAATCGAACTATAACGAATCCATAAATTGACATGAGAGAAAAGAATCGTTTAAAGAGTATCTTTGTAATTAGTTTATAAATCATCTTTTAAACTGATATTCAAATCAAATATATGCTCGACATTCTTCTTCATTATACGGCCTGCATTGTTTTTATTTTACTCACGGTGATTGTGTTGAGGCGAAAAACAGAAATCAGTATTCTGAAATATCTGTTTGCTTTTGCCTTATTCAATTTCGCTGTGTGGAGCTTTGGTTTCCTAACCATCAAAATTCAATTATTTGACATTCAATTAACTAACTATATTTTAAAATATTCCTCATTCTATTATGGTTTTGCCGGTACTTCGATTATCGGAGCCATATTGATGTATGTTGGATATAGAAGAAAAGCGGTTTATATTGCATTACTTTTATATTCACTAATTGGAACCTATTTCTTCATCACCGGCTATCAGTTTCGAGATTTTGAGGCATTGCAAAACAATGTTGCAAGTCCGTTTCTGGGCATGATTAATTCCTATCCTCAAGTTATACGTTTTTTCCAAATTGGCAATAATATTTTACTTTCAGGTTCAGCGGTGATACTGGGAATTATGACATTTCGCGAAAAATCCGTATATCGAAAAAAACAATATCGAATCTTTTTGATTACCAGTTTAATTTCTTATGCCTTAGTGGTATGGTCGATATATATTGTAAAAAAATGGGTTTATCCGGATTTTTATATGCTTGTTCTTGGGCTGAGTATGTATTATAACATATTGAATCATAACTTCTTAATTCTTTCGCCTATCAACATTGGACGAGAGCTTTTCGATTATTCGGCAGTAGGGATTATAATTACGGATGAAAACAGAAAAATAACAGCCATAAACAAACGGATGAAAAGGCTACTTGGGGCGAATGCCGATATTTATGATTTGAAGGCCTTTGGCGAAAAATACTTAGCTCAGATGGACGATGAATTTGAAACAGATTATTTTCAATTTAGAACCCAGATTAAAACCACGCAACCAACTGAAATTACGGATGTTTTCTATTATCGGAATCGGATTTTAAAAAGAAACATACCATACGGCGAAGTAGTTTATATACAAGACATTAGCCAACTTGCCCGAGCCGAAAACCAACTATCGGAAATCAACCGAAATTTGGAAGAAATTGTCAAATCGCGCACTGTGGAATTGAGAGAAGCTTTAGTGAAAATGACGGAAAGTGAAAACCTTTTCAAAAGTTTGTCGAAACTAAATCCGCATAGTGTTTTGATTGTAGAAAACGGACAGATAGTTTTTTGTAATCAAGCGGCATCGCAAATGTTCGACGCAGATGAAGACAGGTTTATCACTAATGAAATCAATGGATTAGTAAAAATACAAGAGCCTGTGCAGTTTGCCAACGATGAATTTTTAGCGGCATTACCTTCGATTAATGGTCAAGAAGTAAAGATTAAGACTCCAAATAATCATCAAATTTGGGTATTAGCTAACGCTTTACAAATCAACTACTACCAAAGAAGCGCCACCATGTTGAGTTTAATCGACATAAGTACCCAAAAAAGGAATCAAATCCAATTAGAAAAGTCCAAGTCTCGCATACGGAAATTAGCTATGGATATTCAGTCAACGAAAGAAAAGGAGCAAGGAAATTTAGCTAAGGACATACACGATAATATTGGTCAGAGCTTATCGGTATTGAAGATTCTGTGTTCACGCTTGGAGAAGAAAATCTTTCCTGAAAACGTTGAAGCCAGAATTTTAATCTCCGAATCCGAAGCCACACTAAATGAAGTGATTACAAAAATCAAAAACATCAGCCGTTCCCTTAATCCCGAAATAATTGACAAACTCGGATTGTCGGGCTCCATAGAATGGCTATGCTTTAATATCAAAAGAAAAACAACTATTAACGTGAAATTTGAAGACAAAACCAAGAGTCTGGAGTATTCAAAATCAGATTCGCTTCATATCTTCCGCATTGTTCAAGAAAGCATCTCCAATGTAATCAAACATTCGGAAGCCAAAAATATGATTGTAAAAATAAGTGAAAGCAGTAGCAAAACGGAATTTATGGTGAAAGATGACGGTAAAGGGTTTGAGGCAAATATAGAGAATTCCGTAGGAATGGGTTTAATAAATATGGAAAACAGAGCAAAAAGCATTGGCGCCGATTTTCGAATCGACAGTAGCGAAAGCGGAACGACAGTTTTGGTGTGTTTAAACAAAGCAAGCAAAATCTAACAAACTAAATTACTTAATATCAAACAGTTAAACTCGCATTATGAAAATAGCAATTTTAGATGATCATCCTGCAATGCGCAAGGGAATCATGTCGATACTGACAGACGCCATAGAGAATGTGGAAATATTTGAACTTATAAATTCTAAAGAGTTATTCGAGTTGATGCAATCCAAAGGAATAGACTTACTATTGTTGGATATTTCTTTAAAAAACGAAAATGGGTTTGATGTTCTTGAAAAAATTCGCAGTATCACAAAAACCTTAAAGGTATTGATGGTAAGTGCCTTATCAGAAGACTTTTATGCCTATAAATCCATAAAAGCTGGCGCACAAGGTTTTTTAAGCAAAGAATCTGCTTCCGATGATTTATTGACAGCTATTAAAGTAATTCAAAAAGGAAAAAAATACATTAACCCATCCATTGCGTTAGACCTCATTGAAATGGGGCATGAGGATGCGTTGGATAAATTGTCGGAACGTGAAAGCCAAATACTTATAGCACTTGGCAAAGGTGAATCGATATCGAGCATCGCCGAAAAATACTTCCTCAGCCCCAAGACAATAAGCACCTATCGAACGCGTTTGCTGAGCAAGCTCAATCTTAAATCGAATGCCGACCTTGTCCTGTTTTGTTTGAATAATAATCTTTTATGAGCTGAGAATTACAAAAGTAAACAACGGTATAAAACTCAATAAATCAGATTATTCTAAAAAATTAGAACTTTCTGTGCATCCGTTTTTGATTTTCCAAAAACCTTGACAACATAAACACCTTTTGAGTAAGATTTTAGAGCAATAACGGCATGTCGTCCGTCGAAATTAGTGTTAGTTTGAATCAAACGTCCGGTAAGGTCATACAATTCCACTTTAATAATATCTTCCGAAAAACTACAGTCGATTTTACCGTAGGCATAGAAAACATGAGTTTCAAAAGCTGAATAAGTATCCTCAATATTCAACATTGAACCGTTTCCTTGAATGATTTCCACCCAAGCATTATAGGGCTGTGAAAGCTGTTCTTGAAAGAAGTATTCCGTACTTCCATCAGGCCAATCCACTTTGATATACTTAAACTCGGTAGAATCACCCAGCCCAAAATGCATCGCTTGCATATTCATCCCCTGATCGCAAGATGACGATTCCATCTGCATTACCGGCGACCGACTATCATTATTATAAATTATCTGAGCTTTCGTTCCCAAGGCATTCTGATTGACCGTTGTTCCATTACCCTTTGGCCTAATTATCAACCAATTGTTGCCATTAGAGCCAAAGTCATTTCGCCACAAATAAACCCCTTTATAATTATCTGAGGCATTATAATAGGCCATATCCATATCCCCGTCCTTATCATAATCGGCAGTAGCCCAACCGGTTACATAGTTCAAATCATTCAAATAATTAAAGCCTAATTGATTAGTCACCAAAGTGAAAGTGCCCAAATTGGCCGGGCCTTCATTTCTATACAATTTTGCCCTAAAATCGTTATACCATTGATTGAAAAAAAGGTCTAAATCTCCATCATTGTCATAATCAATCCAAAGAGGATTATGATATTCGCCTTGAGCGGTTTGCAAACCGACTGTGGAATTAACTTCAGCAAAATTTCCATTACCCAAATTTTTATATAACACGGCGCGACCATGAATATAAGGCACAGCTAAATCCAAAAAGCCATCATTATTGTAGTCGCCCCAAGCCGCAGCGCTGCTCAATCCATCATAGTTGCTGGCAGAATGTATGCTAACTCCGGCCATAACAGCATTATCCGTAAAAGTGCCATTTCCGTTGTTTTTCCACAAAATGTTTTGATGATTCTCAGTAGTGGAAATACCATAAACAGGAACAAACAAGTCAATATCTCCATCATTATCGTAATCGGCGGCATTATTGCCCCGCGTAGGTCGGCGATAGGCGCTAATTTCCAATTGAGGAATGGCTGTAGCTGTAATATCTTGGTACATTCCTGTTGTATAATCCATTTTCATTAATCTATCCTTTCCAATAGCATAATGATCTGGAGGCCAATTGCCTAACATGCCGAGGTATAACTCATAAGACAAGGAAGTATCAGCTTGAAAGAAAGTTGGCTGACCTCCAAGCACATCAGTTTCGTGAACATAAACCACGTGGTCGATGACATAGTTATAGTTAGGAGCACCCGCGTTTTTAAAATACAAAGACCAGTTGGAGGAATAATAGGGACTCATGGCAAAATCTAAATCCCCATCATTGTCGGCGTCGGCAAAAGTAGCCCTCGAAAAATACACGCCTCCAATGGAAGAAAAACCGGATACAGTGGGATCAATCAAACTAAAAGTGCCATTCTGATTGTTTTTATACAAATATTTAGAACCTACAAACAAATCGGGATAACCGTCATTATTGTAATCAGGCCAAGCGACAGACTCCATACCTGAGACACTGTCGTAAGGTAAGCCTAAAGCCGATTGAGTTACTTGAACAAATTGAGATTTCAGCAACACGGATGCAAACACCAAACCCACTAAGAAAATTGATTTAATCATGTGTAAATGCGCTTTGTTTTGTGGTTAAAAAATAATTATTCCATCCATTGCAAAAAGCAATTGGATTAAGCAAAATTATATAAATTGTTGATTTAGAGAATATAACCCACTCTATTTCTTTGTAAGGAAAGTATTAAATTAATGTAGGCGTTTTCCTACAAACCATCCTATTGAATGACCAACTTTTTTATTATCCACTCTACTCCGGTTTCCAATCGGATGAAATAGATTCCAGCCTGAAGAAATGAGATATCCATTTTAGAGCTTTTCTCATTGAGATTTCCTTTAAAAACAACCTGACCATCAAGACTTAGAATAGAAAAATGAGTTTGGCTTTGTAAACCGGTTAATTCAAACAATCCATTATTCGGATTTGGGAAAATTTTAACATCGGCATAGCCCCTTTCCTTTTGCACGCAATCAGAGCTTATGATTTGGGAATAAGAAAACTTCCCATCAAAATCAGTTTGTATTAGTCGATAATAAATCGTTGAAAAAGAATAGTTATCATCAATAAATTTATTATCAATCAATGAATAATCCATTAGATTGTTACTATTTCCTGCTCCACTAATAGTACCAACCGTCTCAAAACGGATTGCATCGAAACTCCTTTCAATCGTGAAAAAGTCATTGTTTACCTCCGAAGCAGTAACCCATTTTAGAAGGATTGAATGGTTAAAACATTCAGCACTAAAGGAAACTAAGGTCATTGGCAACAAACTTCCATTATCCGAAGTTCCCAAGTTAGCATAAGCAAATCCACCCCCGCTACCGACATTATATTGAGAAAAAGTTGCCGTATTGAGAATTACCAGTAAAAAGACTAAAAAAAATTTACTTATTGTTTTCATATTCATGGTTTATCGAAAATTCATAATTGATTTAACTAAGCTGAAATATATTGACTACGGTGCAGTTCGAACACCACGCCCGCCGCCGTGTTCATCGCGATTGGCAAAGGGATAATTTGCTATAAAACGGTCAGAAACTCTTAACCTCTTATTAATTTGTCCAAAACTACCTCCCCTAAAACCTGCTCCAACAGAATTTGTTCCCGGCCAGTAAGCCACATCAGCATTGCCATTTGCTGCGACAGCACCATTACCATTATTTCCGGTAAATTCCCTGCCATTAGCATTCCCAACAGTTACACATCTTTCAACAATATTTCCCGCTAATTCCATGATGCCATAATAGCCGGCTCCCACTCCGGCACGTGTGTTTACTCCTTGCCCAAAATTGCCGCCGCGCATTGGTCCTTGAACGCCTAAGCTATTGTTGAAGGCTACCATGGCACCTGCATTATATGCCGTTTCAGTCGCTTCTCCGGGATTGGATATGGATGAAGCACCGATTAAAGTGGAACCCCACGGGTATTCGCCCAATTGAGCCGTTTGATTTCCCCTACATGCTTTTTCAAATTCTAACTCTGTCATTGGTCTAAGTCCTGCCCAGTCGAGATAGGCTACTAAATCAGCCCAATTTACATAGTTGCACGCTATAAATTGCCCATCGTTGCTTTCATTTCCTACGCCATCCCCATCATAATCGCAGTAAAAAGTTATTGGTTCTGAACCATCTATAACATCATCACATCGTATTCCATTGCGATAATTCATCGTTAAACTATTACTCATAACATAAGTGTTTATGGAATTTGTTACACCAACTGCCAAGTTAGTGCCGGTGCGAGCATCCTGTTGCGCTCGAGTTAATCGATTTAAGAACTCCACATATTGGCCTTGTGAGATTTCGTATTTCATACAATAAAAAGCATCATATCCCTTCGGAAAACCAGCCGGTAATGTTTTACTTGTTGCGTCATTAAAATCATCGGCTGCTCCCATGTTGGAAGCATTGTTATTCCCGAGATGTAAAACCATTCCTCCACCACCTAAAACTATTTCGTCTTCGGAAGTAATTTGGAAAGCTGCTCCAGTAGTATTAGTTTCAAAATGACCGCTAATTGATGTAATTTCCCCGTCTCCTACATAAAAACTACCTTGTGGCACATAAACCATTTCAATTGCCATTACGCTTATTTCAACCTCATCATTATCTTCCAACCCATCCACACCGTAGTTCCAACGCAGTTTAACCCCTGAAAGTGAGAAAGTTCCTGTTCCATCGGAAGATCGATGAATAAATACCCCATAAGCACCTCCGGAACCGTTGTCGTTGCTGCTGGCAATATTGCTGCCCGATGGTTCGGTATGTCCATCGCCACTGCCGGAGCCATCAACCCAGTTGAGGGTTACATGATTCCAATTAGATTCCCCCTCTATTCGGTATTTCACAAAAACCCAAGCTGCATCCCAATTGGTTGTGCCTGAACTATTTCGCCAAGAATTCTCCCAGCTTATATCAAATTGAATTTGAGTAAAATCATTTATATAATCTTGTCCTGATAAGGCGATATTGCTCACTGTGAGATTGTTGGCAACACCTTCCATTCTGAATAAACTGAAAATCACTAAGAATGCTGCCCAAAGAAAAATCCTTCTTGGAATAATTATAAAGTGGTTTTGAAAAATTCTTTTCGGTTGAAAATCCTGAAGAAAACATAGGATTGCCCGTATCCAAAGCTTATGCAAAGTATTCATTGTTTAGATTTTATAATATTGTTGTATCCTTTGAAAAAATGACCAAGGCTTTACCACCCAAGTCAAAATTATGGCGTAAAGATAAAGAAGAAAACAAGCTAACTTATTAAATATCAAGTCAGTAATACCGCATTTTTTTATAAGAAAACAGGAAATTCTTTGTAAGCTCTATCCTACAAACTTCATAAAAAAAGAAGAGGTTGCTCAAAAATCAAACAAATTAGCAGTAACCATTTGCTTATCAATAGTTTATTTATAACTACAGTCCTAAAAAGTAACCAACCTGAACTTGACACAGTCGAAGTATCAAGACAAAAAAGATAGGCG
>JAFGWF010000057.1 GCA_016937295.1 Bacteroidales bacterium | reverse complement strand
AGTTTAACGATATTTGGATTGACTCAACTTATTATAAAATAAGTCCTTACAAACAAAACCCTGATTTATCTTTCAGTCAAACTTGGGAAAAAGGAGACACCATTTATATCCGAACTTCCAAGCGCACCTTTCCGGACGAAGGGAAAATCGTGAAAGATTTCAATGGAGAAAATAAAGTTTTACCTAAGACTTACGAAGGGGCTGCCTTAATTGGCTATAGTTTTAAAGGCAAACAACGACACCATGTTGTCAAACAAATCAATCAATTACCTAAAGAGTATCATCCTTAATATGTCTTTAAATCCTTTCATAAGGAGTTTCAAATACGCTTTAAATGGCATTTATTTGCTATTTAAAGAAAGGAATTTTACCATTCAATTTTCCCTCGGAATCACTGTTGTGATAGTTGGTTTTGTTTTAGATTTAAACAAAACAGAATGGCTGATTATACTGTTAAGCATTGCCATTATTCTTTCGTTGGAAGCAATAAACTCAGCCATTGAAACATTATGTAATCTTATTCAGCCGGATTATCATCCTATGATTAAGAAGATTAAAGACATATCAGCTGGTTCGGTGTTAATTTCTGCAATTTTAGTAGCAGTTGTAGGATTGATTATTTTTTTACCTAAAATAGTAGCCTTAATAAACTAAAAAAGCGTGAGACAATAATCTCACGCTTCGTTATCGAAAGGAAAACATATTAAGAAATATAACCTTTCGAGTAAGCTTCTTTCAAACAGGCATCTAAACCTTTTTTATTGATATTACGAATTCCTGCTGCGGAAACTTTAAGCGTTAAAAACTGACCGTACTCCTCGGAAAAGAAACGTTTAGTTTGAAGGTTTGGATAAAACTTTCTCTTTGTACGTCTATTGGAGTGGGAAACATTGTTTCCGGTCATAGCTTTCTTACCTGTTATTTGACAAATTTTCGACATTATTATAACGTTTTAATTGATTCTCAAAAAGGGAGTGCAAAATAATGGTTTTTTTTGCAAACTACCAAACCTAAAATAAATTATTTTTTCAGTACAGAAATTCTTGTAATTAATTACAAATCAAGCATATAATCTTAGCAAATACTATCGCTGATTCGGCATGTATTCCTTTAGAATGGATAAGCGTAGCATATTCAAAGCCGAATTAGCTGACAAACTGATGTTTCTAAGACGGTGATCACCAAATTGAAATTTCTTACTTAAAATTCCATTTGGGCCTGCCAAGGCAATCCAGACCGTTCCAACAGGCTTATCAATTGAGCCTCCATCCGGGCCGGCAATTCCGGTTGTAGCTAATGCAAAATCTGAATTAAATTTTCGCTTTGTGTTCTCTGCCATCTGAAGGGCAACCTCTTGGCTTACAGCTCCATATTTCTGAATAAGTAAAGAATCAACACCTAAAACACTTGACTTAATGTCATTAGAATACGCAATGACGGAGCCAAGAAAATAAGTTGAGCTTCCGGGCACTTCGGTAATCAAATGGGATAAATAACCACCGGTACAGCTCTCTGCTATGGCTAAAGTAAAATTATTTTCATTTAGAAGTTTACCTACAACTAACTCCAAAGAATCGTTGTCAAAACCAAAAATATAATCGGGAATCAACAAGCCTAACTCTGAAATCTGCTTATCAATTTCTTCCATTGTAGTATTTTTACCCCTTAGCCTCAATCGAACTTTTCCAGGGGAAGGAAGATAAGCTAAGGAAATGTTTTCTGGCAGATTATCCTCCCATAGCGAAATTTTATCCGCGAGAAAGCTTTCACCCATACCATGAGTTAAAACTGTTTTCTGAACAATAGTATCTACCGGAATAATGGCCTTCATTTGAGGAATCACCCAAGATTCCATGATTCCTTGCATTTCGAAGGGCACACCGGGCATGAAGACAAAATGCTTTTCATCCTGAATAAAATACATACCGGGGGCAGTTCCTTGACTATTTGGAATCGCAATGCAATTATGGGGAATCATTGCCTGAAGACGATTTAAATCGGTCAAAACTCTCCCTCTCCGCTGAAAGAAAGATTCCACATGAGTTAACACATCCTCATGAATAACCAACTCGGAATTAAAAAAATCAGCGACTACCTTTTTGGTAATGTCGTCTTTTGTAGGGCCCAAACCTCCGGTAACAAGGATTAAGCTTGCCAAAGATTTAGCATAATCCAAAGAATTCCAAATGGAGGAATAGGTGTCTCCTGCGGTTTGAATTGAAACAACATTAAAGCCGGATTCATTAAGCTTTTCTGCCATCCATACTGCATTAGTATTTACTATTTGACCAATAAGAATCTCATCGCCAATACTGAGAATAACTACTTTGTTTTCATTCATAAAAATATGATTATCAATTGACTAATGAAAATTCATTAAAATCCCCAGATAATCTGACCGGTTTCGTGGGGAACAATAGCCATAACCGGCACCTCGGCATTACGGATGAGTTCAGTAGCTGAAGAGCCCAGAAAAAATTCAGTAAAACTATTCTCTTGCTGAGTCATTATGAGTATTAAATCCAAATCGTCAATTGTGTCGGCATATTTTAGGATAATTGGAACTAAAGTCCGTGCATCAGAACTTGATTCAATGATTTCCGTTTGAACCATGACCCCCTGTTTCTCGATAAACTTTTCAACTTGCGACATTTGCCCTCTAAGTTGCCCAATAATTTCAGGATCATATTTTGACCACAAAGCACTGACTACTATTATTTTAGAGTTGAATATCTTTGCCAGTTTTAAACCCCAGTTCACTTTTTGGCGTGTTTCCTTTGTCAAATCTAATGGCAACAAAATAGTACGATACTTATCATTTACCGAACAGTTTTTGCAAACGGTTATCACAGGCACTTTTGAATTACGCAGAACTTTATGGGTATTGGCTCCAATCACAGGGTGATTTGCATTTTCGCCACGCCCCATAACAATCAAATCGGACTGAGTTGAATTGGCAAATTCAATAATTGCAGCGTGAATACTGTTGTGTCGGATCAAATGAGCTTTAATATCAATCTTTGAATTTCTATATTCAGATGCTGTTTCTTCCAATTTGTCGAGCACAGTTTTATCAAAGAGTTCGTTTTCCTCATTAGAGAAAAAAGCTGATAAAGCCCCTTTTTCTTGGTGAACATACAACAAAACCACCTGACGTTGCAGATGTTTTGAAATGCTAATCGCTTGATTTAAAGCACCAAAAGCCTGATCGCCAAAATCAAAGGGAACTAAAATATTCTTTTTGTCAAAATCCATTCTTTTAACTATTTTTGTATATATATTGAAAACGCAAAATTAAGTTTTTATAATTTTTGCACATCCCTCTTGAATTAAATATTGTTAAGATAATGAACTATTCTGAATCAGAGTTAATTTTGAATCCCGATGGAAGCATATACCATCTGCACTTGTTACCCGAACAAATTGCAAACGACATTATTTTGGTCGGAGACCCGAATAGAGTATATGAGATTTCCAAATTTTTCGATTCGATAGAACACCAGATATCCAACCGTGAATTTGTTACCCACACGGGATACCTCAATCACAAAAAACTAACAGTTATTGGCACTGGCATCGGCACCGACAACATTGATATTGTTGTTAATGAGTTGGATGCTTTAGTGAACATTGATCTCAAAACCCGAACCAACAAATCGAACTTCACTTCCTTAAACCTTATTCGGCTTGGCACATCCGGCTCCTTACAACCCGACATTGAAGTGGACAGTTTTGTAGCTTCCGAATATGGGTTAGGTTTTGACGGATTATTAAACTTTTACGCAAAGAGCTCCAGTGTTATGGAAAACCTAATGACCGAACATTTTATAGCCGAATGCCATATTCCCTCAGAAATTGCTCGGCCTTATATTGTAAAATGCTCGACTGACCTCATGAACAAATTAGCTTATGACTACCATCAGGGCATTACAGCCACAGCATCAGGGTTTTATGGGCCACAAGGGCGAACCTTAAGGCTTGCCCCTCAAATATCGGATTTAAACGAACGACTACAAAAATTTCGTTTTGAAGACAATCGGATTACTAACTTTGAAATGGAAACATCGGCATTGTATGGTCTTGGAAAAATGCTTAACCATAATGCGTTGACAATTTGTGCTATCATTGCCAACAGGCCAACAAAAACTTTTAGTAAAAATTATCATAGGACGATTGAAACACTTATAAAAACAACCCTTACAAGATTAGTAAAATAGTTATGGAACAGAATCTAAACGAAAAAGAGATACGGTCCTTAATTAGCTTGATCGATGATGATGAGGTTTTTGAAACTGTCTTCGATAAAATTGTTGATATGGGGGATAATGCAATAGGTTTTATTGATGAAGAAATCGAAAGCACTATTGATTCTGTGAAAGTTAATCGTTTACAGGAAGCCTATAATCAGATAACGTTGAATTCTTGCATTTCCGAAATGACTCATTGGAAAAACTATAACAGCGCAAATTTATTCAAAGGTTTATCGATTATCTCTCGACTTCGCTATCCGCATTTAGACCTATCTTATATCAACAAGGAAATAAACAGAATAAAAGATAGTTTATGGTTAGAGCTAAATGATAACTATACAGCATTGGAGAAAATCCGAATTTATAATCAGGTTTTCTTTGATATGTACGGCTTTAGCGGCGACACCAAAGATTTCTTCAACCCATCAAACTCCTTTATAATTGATGTGTTAAAAAGAAGAAAAGGGAATCCTATAACTTTAAGTTCGCTTTATACTATTATTGCGCAAAGCGTTGGAATTCCGATTTATGGGATTAATATGCCGCGACATTTTATCACTGCCTACACCGAAAATCTGCTAATTCATCCTTTTGAAACTGTCGGGCGGAACAATGTACTTTTTTACATAAACCCTTTTGGCAGAGGCGAAATTTATAGCAGCAAAGAAGTGATAAACTTCTTAAACCGCATTCAAATACAAGTGAGTGATGATATCTTGCTCCCATGCAACCATGTTACCACTATAAAAAGGTCGATTAATAATTTAATTCTGATTTATAAGAACAAAGGCGAAACAAATAATGAGTTTCGCTATCAGAAATTATTAGAAAGTCTGGGAGAATAGTTTATTTCTTACGTCCGCGTAAAATCAACTCCTGGCCTTCCGTGATTTGAGCGCCAATGGGTAGGTTATTACGCTTATAAATCCAGATTGTTTTTATACCATATTTTTGCGAAATATCCCAAACCGTTTCGCCTTTCTTCACTACATGCGTTTTTACCTCAGCCTTTTTGCGTTTTGGCTGAAGATAAACAATCATATTTTCTTTAACATCACTACCTTTTGGTATTTCATTATATTTATAAAATTCCCAAATAAACATATCCAATTCATCAGCAAGTAATTCAATGTGATCGTCCTTTTTTGCAATGACATACTTGATTCGATTATTATAAAGAATCTCTCTATCAGGACTTTGAAGCATTGAAGACTCAGGATTAGCAAGCGAATCGAAAGTATAAACAGGAGATTTATCCGGATCGGAATAGTTTATGGAATCATTGAGAACAACATGATCCTTTTTGAGCATTTTCTCCAATTCCTTCGGCGAAATTTTATCATATTGATCCAAACCATAACGCTCAATTAAATCAATTAACAATTTTGGATACTTGTCATTAGTGGCATATCCGGCTTTTTTCAATCCTTTTGCCCAAGCCTCATAATCGGTAATTTTATAATCAAACAGAAAACTGTACCGGTCGCGGGTTGCAAGAAAAACCGAATGATCGCGAAACGATTGCTCTGGAGTTTTATAAACCCTAAAACACTCATTCTTAGCATCATCATCCTTGTATATTTTTTTTCCATTCCAGTCGTTATGACATTTAATTCCAAAATGATTATTGGCCTCCACGGCTAAACGACTATTTCCACTTCCTGATTCTAAAATACCTTGAGCTAAAGTGATTGAAGCCGGAATTTTATAATCATGCATCTCCTTGATTGCAATGTATTTATACTTCTCAATATACTCTTCGGTGGTTGTTTTTTGTCCAAAAACAACGACCGCTATTTGAATAAATATAACTATAAAAACGATTTTCATAATTTGAGAATTTTCTTGATACTAAGGTTTAAACCATAAAGTCATAAAAACCTTTCATTTAATTATCACAAAAATAATTGTAATAATAGAACTGTAAAATGCATATCTTATTTTTTTCCACAAGCCATTGTTTACTATAAAAACAAATAGCCTCTGCCCAAGAGTGGACAGAGGCGCAAACCAAACCTTACTGCATTATTACTTAATCTTAATCAGTTTTTTAACAACTGCCTCAGCTTTCTTAGGAATTGTCACATGTAAAATTCCATCTTGGTAGCTCGCTTCAATTTTGTTGGCATCAACATCATTGCTCAAGCGAAAACTTCTCTCAAACGATTGAACACTGTACTCTCTAAAAACGATTTTCTTTCCATCTTTCTCCTCATTGTTTTGCTCCTTTTGAGCAGAAATTACAAGCGTATCGTTCTCAATATTAAGACTAAAATCTTCTTTTTTATAGCCGGGCACCATCATCTCAATATTGTACATGCGCTCCTCTTCAATGACGTTTGTCTTCGGCAGTACCTTGAAAGAACGATCGAAACGATTCGCAAAATCATTTTCAAAAAAGTCGTTGAACAAATCGGTCAACATTGGCTGTGTGTTTCTTCTTACCATTAACATTGTTATTTCCTCCTATTATTTAAGTTAAACATTATATTTTAGAACATTTTAATTTAGACATTCGGGCTTAGTCAAATCATATACCGAAGCAAGTTTTATCAAAAAAACATGCCATTATGTCATTATAAGAAAAACATAAATGCCATTATGGCGCATTGTAGTATATTTATCTGACAAAATTTTGGTTATAAAAGGAAAAAAATATGTTCCTTTGCAGCCATGAAAGCAGAAGAATTGATAGCCTTAACAGAAGAAAGGGTGCGCACTGAGTTAGCCTCTAATGGCAGCGGCCACGACTGGTATCATGTAGATCGGGTTAGAAAGACAGCATTATTTATTGCTAAGTCGGAGGGAAATGGCGATTTATTAATTGTTGAATTAGCGGCACTTCTCCACGATATTGCCGACCATAAATATCATAATGGAGACGAAGAAATTGGGTTTAAAACGGCGGAAGAATTTCTTTCTGAACTAAACGTTGATAAATCCACAATCATACACATCACGAAAATCATTCAAGAGATTTCGTTTAAAGGAGCCGGCGTCCGAACCCTGATGAGCACTGTTGAAGGCAAGATAGTGCAAGATGCCGACCGCCTTGATGCCATAGGCGCAATCGGAATTGCTCGCACATTCGCTTACGGAGGACATAAAAACCGCCCAATGTACGATCCAAATATAAAACCGGTTTGCCACACATCCTTTGCCGCTTACAAAGTATCAACCGCTCCAACGATCAACCATTTTTACGAGAAGCTCCTTATGCTCAAAGATTTGATGAATACCAAGACCGGAAAAGCCATTGCGGAAAAAAGGCATAATATATTAACGGAATTTCTTTCAAACTTTTATCAGGAATGGGATGGCACGGATTATCAATCCGAATAGCATAACAACGGTACTAACACATTGAGTAAACCGTCATTATAGAAGAAAAACGCAAAACACATTTGAGACATCCCATTTCGATTTTCTGCAATGGAAAACAAAATCAAACCCCCTCATTCAAATCCAAACGACTTAACATAAATGGATTGTTTCCACCCCCCCATTCAACAAAAAAAGGTTAACCTTTATTGGCTAACCTTTTTTTTTGATTTGGTTGAAAATCCTACTAATAAAAATACTGACGACTATCTTCTATTTCAGCAATATCCACAATAGCTCTAAGTGCAGCATTACTCATCACATAATCTTTGGTCAAGCGTTGTTTGAAGGACGACACTTCCTGTTGACCAATAAATTTATAACTGTCATTTTTATCCTCGGTTTTATTTTCGCTTGTTACCACAAAAAAGTAGATTCCTTGATCACCCTTTACAGGGCCAACAAATTTATTCAACTCAGCTGAAAACATCCGACCTTGAACATTTGGCTCTGGCCCCCAGTCTTTTAGGGAATATGTAGAAAATGTGAAAAACTCCGTAGAATCTACCGGCACATTCGACAATTTCGCAACAGCATTCAAATCTTTCACATCATTAAACTGCTCAAGGAGCCTTTTATATTTAAGATCGCGCATCACCAAAGTTTTGATTCTCTCCTTCAGTTTATCATCAAGTGGACTAAAACCTTTTGGAGTTTGGTGATTGTATAAAGCCACTACAAGTTTATCGTTGAAATCGAAAACATCAGAAACTTGGCCTACTTCTAAATTATCATTAAAAACCCATTGAACTATTTCACGAGAATTTTCAATACCAGGAATACCATTGGTCATTTTATTAAGTTCATTATTCGACATAATATTCAAGCCTAAATTTGCCGCAACCGTGTCGAATGCAGCAGCATCGCGAGCTACTGAAACAAAGCTACTGGCTTCGTTGAAATATTTCTCATAGGTATCTTGACTGAACGTGATTGGAATATCAATTTGTGCAATTTGAACTTTTTGTTTAGGCTCTAATTTGCCAGTGATGTACAGAATATGATAACCAAAATCCGTTTCAACTTTCACGATATCTCCAACATTATTGGCAAGGCAAGCTTCGTTAAACTGCGGCACCATTTGCCCGTCAGCAAACCAATCTAAGTCGCCACTATTTTCTTTTGCAGAAGGGTCGTTAGAGTAGCTCATTGCCATGGCAGCAAAACTATCTTTGTTTTTCTTAGCAACCTCTAACAAGCTGTCTGCAAGAGCTGAAGCAGCAATTTTGGTTCTTGTTACATCCTCGGCAGCACGCAAGGCACCGGCATAAGAAATCAAAATATGGCTTGCTTTCATGCTATCCGGGCGACTTTGAACATCGACTAAACGAGCGATATGGTACATATTATTTTCGCGCCAACTATTATATACAGTTCCAATTTCAGAGGTGAAAGCAATGGAGTCGATATATGGCGACAGCGTACCTTTTGCACGCCAGGAGCTATCATAAGGTTGATCCGAGTTACGGTTAACATAGGAAGGGAGATCACGCTTTTCGATAGTGGAAAACTCCTTTTGCATTTCGGCAACAGAATTTTCCAACTCCATAATATCTTCGTTTGAGGGAGTCACATTCCACAAGATATAGCTTAACTGTCGAGTTTCATCTTTTGCCTTAAATTCAGTTTTATGTTCATCGTAATATGCCTGATAATCAGCATCTGTAGGTTCTACAACACTATCAGCAATGGAACCATAACGAGCAATTGCGAAGCGAACTGAGCGTGAATCATTACGGTCTTGATTCTTAAACTTTGCAATGGTTTTCGGCACAAAATAAGATTTTGAAATCAAATTGTAGTATTTATTGCTTAGCTGATCCATTTTGATACTTTCTTCAAATGCCTGCCAGGCTTTTTCCAAATTTAAAGCCTCTTCAACTTCTTCGGCCTTTGTACTTTGTTTAGCCGCTTCAATTTGGCTCAAGTAACGAGAAACACCTGTTGGGTCAAATTTCCCATCTTGACCTGTAAAACTCTGAGCTATAGAAGGATGAGGATTAGAACCATTTAGCAAACCGGCAAATTCTTCAATACTGATATTGGGATATTGATCTACGCCATTATCTTGAGCCAAACCAATTAACTCACATTGCTGACGCAAAACAGTTTCGTTGCGCACTTGTTCCCAAATTTGAAGTTGAACATTATACCGTTCATCAGAAGTTAAATCGGTTTTCTTTTCGTAGCGCAACTGATTTTCAACGCCTTGTTCGACACGTCGTGAAAAAAAGTTGGAAGAAATCTTCTCATCATTAATTAATGCAACCACTGTAGGGTCGTATTTCATTTTTCCTTGTCCCATATTCTGGAACAAATCCCCCATTACAAAAGCCGCCAATGCTACACCGACTATAATAATTAACAGACCTGATTTTTGTCTGATTTTTCCAATTGCTGCCATAAAATTTAAGCTTAAAAATAAGTTTGCAAATGTATATAAATATCCTTATCAACAAATACCGGATTTACATTTTGAAAAACAGGAAATAAAATGTGAAACCATTGCGAATTTATACTTTAAAGCTCAACTGTATCAATTCGATTCGACTTTGCGAAGCTTTCACAATTTTAAAATCCAAATCCTGAATTCTAAAAAAATCGCCCTGTGTTGGTATCTCTTCCGTATGGTGAATTATATATCCACCCAGCGTTTCGTATTCATCGGATTCTTCAATATTTAAATTGTATTTTTCATTCAAATAATCAATTTCCAATCGAGCCGAAAGAAGATATTGGCCATTGGTCAGTCGCTTTTCGATAAGATTTTCATTATCAAACTCATCCTCAATGTCGCCAACAATTTCTTCCATTAAATCCTCCAAAGTAATCACTCCTGAGGTGCCGCCAAACTCATCCAAAACAACCACAAGACTCAGTTTTTCTCGTATCATCCGCTCAAGAAGCACATTGGCCTGAAGAGTTTCCGGTACAAAACTTATCTTTCTTTTGATCTGAGAAATGGCCTTGGGAGATTTAAACAAATCAAAAACATGAACATATCCGATAATATTATCAATCTTTCGATCGTAAACTAAAATTTTACTATGACCACTTGATGTAAATAATTGGTTGAGATCAGAAATAGAACTATACATGTCGATGGCGCTAATTTCGGTTCGTGGCACCATACATTCACGCACCTTAACCCACTTAAAATCAACAGCATTCTTAAATATCTTAATATCAGTTTCGTCAGGTGTATGTTCAGGAATTTGCGAAAAGTCTTTTACATATTCATCAATATTTACCGAACTAAAAATATAGCGCCTTTCATGCAGAGGCACGTTAAAAAGATATTTAAGTATAAACTCAGCAATCAGAATTATAAGGTAAACAACCGGAAATGCACCAATGAACAATACAATGGAGAAAAAAGATAAAACATCACTTTTTATTAATGCAGGGTGAAATAGCAATCGCGGCAAAACTATCGAAAAGAAGATTATCGGCAACAAAACAACCGCAGTAAAAAGAGTGATGAAGGTTATGCTGTTTATTGAGTTAATCCCGTTTAACCATGGATAATCTGTGACTAAATTGTAGGATAAATACAACACCATGGAAATGGAAAACAAGTTTCCGAAAAGCATCATCGCGATAAAATGAGATGGTTTTTCGTTAAGCTTTGAAACGAGGGAGCCGGTGAAGGAATTCATGGAACGATAAAAATCGAGCTTGAGTTTATTAATCCCAACGTAGGCTATTTCCATAGTAGTAAAG
This sequence comes from Bacteroidales bacterium, assembly GCA_016937295.1. Classification (GTDB taxonomy): domain Bacteria; phylum Bacteroidota; class Bacteroidia; order Bacteroidales; family UBA1556; genus UBA6267. Next base: position 6,448 of record JAFGWF010000057.1, on the reverse strand, counting down.
TAGTACGCAGCGAGAAAGAATAAAATTAAAATTATCACAAAAACACTATTTTAAATAAGGTGCAAAAATAACATATCTCTCTTTCTGATTGATTAAAAATCTGATAACACTTTTTAACCTGAATCAAAGTCGTAAATTTTGGTACGTCATTACTTAATTTGTATTTTTGCAGCCCAATTTAAAACGATTCTAAATTATTTAATATGTTTGAAGAATATAACCCATTAGATAACAAGATTTTCAGGATAATTGACAATAGCGGAAAGGTCAAGAACAAAAAACATTTTCCTGAAATTGATTCCAAAGAGGTAGTTGAAGCTTATAAAAAGATGTTGTTTGCGCGCACTGCCGACTTGCTAACCGTAAATTATCAGCGTCAAGGGCGCATATTCACCTATCCTCCAAACTATGGTCAGGAAGCAATTCATGCAGGTGTAGCATCCGTAATTCGCCACGAAGATTGGTTAGTGCCTGCCTTTCGTGAAGTCGGAGTAATGCTTGCCAAAGGTGTCACATTGAAAGAAATATTCCTTTATTATATGGGAAATGAAGACGCATCCAGGTTTCAAAACGCCAATAATGTACTTCCGGTTTCAGTTCCGATTGCATCACAACTTATTCATGCGGTGGGAATTGGCTATGAAATTAAGTTGAACAAGAAAAAAGAAGTAGTATATACCTTTGTAGGAGATGGGGGAACGTCTGAAGGAGATTTTCATGAGGCATTAAACTTTGCCGGAGTGTGGGGTGTTCCGGTTGTTTTTATCATACAAAACAATCAGTATGGCATTTCAACACCTACAAGTATTCAGACTGCATCCATTAATTTAGCAGTAAAATCAGTAGCTTATGGCATCAAAGGTATCAAGGTTGATGGAAACGACTTTTTTGCAATGCACGCTGCCGTTAAACAAGCTCATGAATACGCGTTGGAAGAAGGTAAACCGGTTTTGATTGAAGCACTTACTTATCGAAAAGGACCGCACACCACAAGTGATGACCCAACCAAGTATCGCACTGCTGAAGAAGAAAAAGAATGGGACAAAACCGATCCATTAAAGCGTTTGAAGATGTGGCTCGAAGACCAAAAATTAGTTGACTGGGATGAAGAAAGCCTGATAGAAGACTATAAAAAGGAAGCAGATCGTCAATTTGTTGAGGCTGAAAACTATCACCCCTACCCTGTTGAGGATGTGTTTAAATATCAATATGTTGAGATGCCTGAAGATTTGAAAGAACAACAGAGAAATTACGAAAAATTTCTCAAATGGCAGGAGTCTCTGAGTAAGTAATTATATTAATGAATATACAAAATAAGGAATAATGAAGATAATGAATTTGGTCAACGCGATAAATGATGCGTTGGACATCAAACTGAACGAAGATAAGAACGTAATAGTTTACGGACAGGATGTAGGAGTTGAAGGAGGTGTTTTCAGGGTAACTGAAGGATTACAGAAAAAATACGGTGTTGAGCGTGTTTTCGATGCACCATTAGCCGAAAGTGGAATTGTAGGAACAGCAGTAGGTATGGCAGTTGCCGGCCTTCGACCTGTTATTGAAATGCAATTCTCGGGGTTTGTTTATCCCGGATTTAATCAGATTATTTCGCATGTGGCACGCATGTACAACCGCAGTCGTGGACAATACCCAATGCCTATTGTAATTCGTATGCCTTATGGTGGCGGTATAAATGCTTTGGAACATCATAGCGAGAGCTTTGAAGCTGCATTTGGGCATATTCCTGGCCTCAAGGTAGTAATTCCAAGCACTCCTCACGATGCTAAAGGTTTGTTAATTAGCGCAATAGAATCGAATGACCCGATAATTTTCATGGAACCAAAACGAATTTACAGAGCTATCAAACAAGAAGTTCAAGAAGGAAAATTTTCTATTCCTATTGGAAAAGCTGCTGTGATTCAACCCGGAACAGACGTCACCATTGTTGCGTATGGTGCAATGATTCGCGAAGTGCAAAAAGCCGCTGTTTTGGCAAAAAAAGCAGGCATATCGGTCGAAATTATCGACTTACGAACTATCTATCCAATTGATAAAGAAACCATTATCAATTCAGTTAAAAAGACAGGGCGTATAATCACCGTAACCGAAGGAGTTAAGAGTTTTGGGGTAGCATCCGAAATTACACAAATCGTTAGCGAAGAAGCTTTCCTATCTTTAGAAGCGCCGCCAAAGCGCGTTACAGGTTTCGACACCATTGTGCCGTTGCCAAAAGGAGAGCATCACTATTTGCAAACTCCCAACAAGATTTTTTACGAAATTGAAAAAACCGCAAAATATTAAGAGATGAAATATGTATTTAAATTTCCGGATATAGGTGAAGGGCTTGATGAAGGAATCATCGTTGAGTGGAAAGTAAAAAAAGGCCAACAAGTTAAAGTTGGTGAGAGCTTAGTAACCATGGAAACCGACAAAGTAGTGACCGATATTCCATCGCCAAAAGATGGAATTATTGCCGAAATGTATGGTAAAGTTGGCGAAACTATCCATGTTGGAGAGGCTTTAGTTGAGATTGAAATGGAAGGTACAGCAAGTGAAGTAGCTGCTGCGGAAGCATCTAAATCAGAAATGGTTGAAGAAGAAGGCGCCGGAGTTGTTGGCACATTGGAAGTAGCAGGAAATTCTGCTGTGCTTTCTGCAAGTCATGAAGGTGTAGCAACTGAAGCAACTCAAACTGATACCAAAAGGAAAGCCTTAGCAACACCGGTTGCCAGAGCAATGGCCAAAGACATGGGAGTTGACATCAATCAAGTGAAAGGTACCGGCCCCGGTGGACGAGTGATGAAAGATGATATTATCAAATTTGCTCAAGGAAAATCTACTTCAACGAATCAAAAAACTTCTATTTCAGTTAGTTCAGAAATGGAGACAGAGGTTGTAGCCATGTCGCAGATTCGCAAAACCATTGCAAAAAATATGATTGCCAGCAAGCACAATGCTGCTCACATGACTATATTCGACGAAGTTGAAATCAGCACATTAGACTCAGTTCGTAAGAAATATAAAGCAGATTTTGAAAAGCGTGGAAGCAAACTAACCTATTTAGCCTTTGTTGTAAAAGCTACAGCATTAGCTCTCAAGAAGTTCAAAGCATTGAACTCGGAAATGGATATGGAAAACAGCCAAATGATTTACAAGAAGTATTATAATATCGGTATTGCTGTTGATACCGAGAAAGGTTTGGTTGTTCCGGTAATTAAGAATGCAGACACACTGAGCATCTTTGATATTTCGATGAAAATTGCCGAGTTTTCGGAAAAAGCAAGAACAGCAACCCTAACATTGGACGAGATGAAAGATGGCACTTTCACTATCACGAGCTATGGAAGCATCGGCGGCAAATTTGCCGTGCCTGTCATCAACTATCCACAAGCCGGTATTTTGGGAGTTGGCCGCATCAGTCAACAACCGGTTGTCATTGACAATCAGCTTGCTATAGGACTTGTTTTACCTCTTTCACTATCGGTTGATCATCGAATTGCCGATGGAGGAGAAACAGCACGTTTCTTGAATCAAGTGATGAGTTATTTATCCGAACCTGTGAGTTTATTAATGGACTAAAACACTTAAGATATGTATGATTTAATAATAATAGGCTCAGGACCTGCCGGATACGTTTCGGCAATCAGGGCCGGACAGTTAGGGTTGAAAACAGCCATCATTGAAAAGCATCTTGTTGGCGGTATGTGCCTCAATTGGGGTTGTATTCCTTCAAAAGCCATCATGGAAAGCGCTAAATTGTTTGACAGAATCAAATCGGATTCCGCACGTTTTGGAATTGATGGAATTGACAAAAACAGTTTATCTTTCAATTGGTCAAAAGCAGTAAAACGCTCGGATGGCATTGTAAAAAAGCTCACAACCGGCGTCAGTTTTCTTCTTAAGAAAAACGGAATTGAAGTGATTGAAGGAGAAGCAAAAATTTTATCAGCAGGATTGGTAACGGTAAATAACCGCACCTTAGAAGCCAAAAATATTATGATTGCCACCGGAACAAAATCGCCGGAAATTCAAAACAGTTTTAATGGTTTGGTGGTTGAGCCTAAAGAGTTATTTACTGATCGTGAACTTCCTGATAACATTGTAGTTACGGGCGAAACTCCCGTAGCTGTGGAGCTTGCTCAGGCATTTAACTTAATGGGTAAAAAAGTAAGCTTATTAGTCCCCGGCGACCGCATAATGCCACTTGCAGACGAGTACATTGTCAATTTTATTCTCAATAAGCTCAAAAAAGACAGAATAAAAGTAATTTACAACCAACCTCTTACATCAACAGATGGACTTTGGTCTGATGGAAAATTGCAAGCCGGTGAAGAAATAGACTGTGATTTAATCATCAATGCAACACGGCGTAAAGCAATCTTACCACCTTCGGATATTTCTTTTGATTTAGACGAAAATGGATATATCAAAGTGGATGAGAATATGCAAAGCTCGGTTGCAGGTATTTTTGCCGTTGGCGATGTAAATGGGTTGAGTTATTATGCCCATATTGGCTCTGCGCAAGGCATGCATGTAGTGAATCTCGTAAAAGGAATCAAGCAGAAACTTGATTTAAAGAAATATCCTATGAATATGTACACCGTTCCAGAAGCTGCTCAAATCGGGCTTACAGAAAACGATATAAAAGCGGCAGGCTACGATTACAAAATCAGCGAATTTCCGATGTCGGCCAATGGCAAAGCGCTGACAGAAGGACATTTAGAAGGTTTTGTAAGGATTCTTTCAGAAACAAAATATGGCGAAGTGCTTGGAGTTCAGATAATTGCGCCTAATGCAACTGATATGATTTCAGAGGCAGCAGCTTATATGGAATTAGAGGCAACTGTTTATGATATTGCCCAAACCGTTCATGCTCACCCTACCATTTCGGAGGTATTTATGGAAGCCGGTTTTGAGGCTGTTGACAAAGCTATACACAAGTAAACAAACATAAGAACAATCCATCATCCCGCGACTTTCGAGTTTGCGGGATTTTTTTTGTCTAATCCAATCGAGGGTTGACTACGTTATTGTAAATAGAACCAAAAGTATAACTCAGGCCAACCGAGAGATAATATGAAAATTGCGTTTTGAGTTCATGCTGCTGCAAGAGAACATCTTCGGTTGAGGCTTGATCCCGAACTAAACCAACCTGATTACGAGGCAGAGAATAATTACCGTAAAGGCTCAATGACAGCCCTTTAATCAACCGAATCTGTGTGGATAGATTAACCCCGAGGCTGTAAAGGCTAAAATCTTTAAGGTAGTTTTTGTAATAAATGCCACCTTCAATACTTCCCCACTTAACCACTTGTTTGTATTGCGTATTGAACTTATGATAAAATAATCCCTCTTCAATTTTATTATAAATGGTGGTATCTACATAGTAAATATAGCTAAAACCTGCAGCATAACTCAAACGCAATTGACGCTGAGAAGCCTCCTTATATTTAAAAAGATTATACTCGATAGCAGGCATTACATCCCAAGCAAAATTGGTATTAGAATAAGTGGAAGTCCACATATTTCCCTCGATACCAGCTCCCCAATGATCGCCCAATGACCAAACAGTAGTGTGATAAAATCGAGCTGAATTTCGGAAAACATCCAACGAGTAAATCAAGGAATCATTTTCATCATAAATTCGATATTCACTTTCATCGTAACTCTGATTTATACTTGTATAGTGTTTGATGTTTTCGGTAATGCGAGTTGCAGAAATGGAACTCCACATATTGAGGCTCTTATAAGATTGCTGCCCATTTAGATAGGCGCTAAGATCCAATTCAAAAACCCAATTTCGCCACGGATCAACAACATCTTTTACTTCCTTATCCAAATTATAACTAATAGAAATTTTGTCAGCAAACTTTGTTTTTAAAATGAATGGAACAAGCCCTCTCTCCAATGTTTTTAAAATCTGTTTCCGAAGCTCCGATTCAGTAACATCCGCTTTTGTATTTATAACCAAAGTGTCCTTCATGCCTTCAAATCGGTTGCGACCAATAAATTGAAAAGTAAGCTCATCGCCGCCACCTCCATTATCCATTTCGGTCACAATTACATGAACATCTGCAACTAACCTATCACGAACATAGTTGACAATGGTGAAATTTTGTCGCAAATACAGCATATCACAATCATCACAGTCGATGTAAAGGTTCAATGCTACATCACGAGTTGCTGAGGTATCATCGCTCTGTGCATTAGATTGAAAATAGAAGCAGAAAACTATAAAGCCTATTAATACTTTGGACATATAAAAATAGTTTATTGAATAAAACAAAGTGATTGCATCCGGTTGTTAATGGAATAGCAAATGTAAAATAATTTTTTATTGGAGGAACAATCTTTTAAACCTCTATTTAAACCACAAATTAAAATAAAAAATCATAGAACGACATTTATATAACTGATTATCAATTTTTTGATTGCAATCGGTTGATGT
>JAFGWF010000056.1 GCA_016937295.1 Bacteroidales bacterium | reverse complement strand
AGTTCGGAATTGGATTGAAATTCATAATCAATTAGCCCTATGAAAGAGAATGATGAATGGTACACACCAGCGGAGATTATCCGCTCGTTGGGTGATTTTGATTTGGACCCGGCTACCTCCGTGGAAGCTTACCGGCTAAATCAATCGGCAAAGCATATTTATACTTTGGAAGAAGACGGGCTGAAACAACCCTGGAATGGCAGGGTGTGGCTGAACCCGCCTTATTCCAATCCACTGGCAAAAAGGTACCTAGAAAAGATGGCGGAACATAACAACGGTATTGCCCTTGTCTTTTCCAAAATTGAGACTAAATGGTTTCACGATGTGGTGCTTGGCCACGCAACGGCTGTAAAATTCCTGTATGAAAGAACCCGTTTTTTCCGGCCTGACGGAACAAAGGGCATGCAGCCCCGGAACGGGTCAATGCTTGTTGCCTACGGTATAGAGAATGCTGTGATATTGATGAACAACACGCTGAAAGGCAAATTTGTATTCCTTTAAAAATATTCAAATGAGAAAGATAAAAAGAACACTTATGATAATGACAGGACTGGCAGCGTTGGCGCTGCTGGTCAGTGCCTGCGATGATCCACTGGATGTATTTCAGGCGTATAGTTTTGATTTAGTTACCATGCCGGTGCAGGAAAGTCTTGGTGAAGGCGAAACCGCTGAAATACGCTGTACCTTAGTCAGGGAAGGCGAATATAAAAATGCGGAGTTTTTTATTCGTATGTTCCAACCGGACGGCGAAGGTGAACTGAAAATGGAGGACGGCACTGTATTTTTGCCAAACGATTTGTACCCGCTCAAAAAGACTGAGTTTCGTCTTTATTACACTTCACATTGTTCTGACCAGCAAACAATCGATGTTTATATTCAGGATAATTTCGGTCAGGTGGTTCAGAAAACATTCAGCTTTCAGAATAAAAACATTGATGAATAGATTTTAAACGACTTAAAAACAGAGAGGTGATTCGGATTCCTGGTAATTCAGTCACCTTTTTTTTAATTTCAGCAGGAGCACACTAATCTTTTAAGGTAGTTTTTCTTTTTGCAGAGCAGGTAAAAACATAGTTCGCATTGTTTTTTGAAGATATATTAATGTCTTGCAGGTAAAAACCTGCGAAGCCTCTATCATATAAAAAATTAAAAAACAGAAGATTCTATCGGTTTTATGTTTAATTTTAAACACATAAAACCATAACTAATGGCTATAAACAACCCGACATAACGCTAAATATGAAATAGAAAAACCTTATAATAAAAACTATATAACGTTTTATAAGATGGTTTTTCCTTATATACAGCATAGTTAGCAACAAGGTGAAAAAGAATAATTACTCGTAAAAAAGTTACTACTAATTTGAAAGAATTTATTTTGTTTTTCCCCTCCCGCTTTTGCCCTTTTGGGGCAATTTGAAAGCTCACCGCACAAATAGCACATTTGGTTTTTTGCCGCCCCTAAAAAAACCAACTCAAAAAAACCAAAAGAGCTATTTCTTGCCACTTCAAAATAATCATCAACTAATTTTGACATTATAATAAAATGTATTTCATTTGTACTTTGAAACGGATATAGTCAAATATTGTAAAATAGTATAATATGGCAATTGAAGATACAAGAGATAAAATTTTGAGTGTTGCTAATAAATTGTTTAGCCGATTTGGATTTCATAAAACATCTATGGACGAAATTGCAAAAATTGCCAGGAAAGCAAAAGGTTCTTTATATTATCACTTTGCAAGCAAAGAAGATTTATTTAAGGAAGTTGTTTCAACGGAACTAATTAACTTAAAAAGTCAGTTATCAATAATTATTGACGACACTGATTTAAGTGCTTCCGGGAAGATGAAAAAATATTTGATTAAAAGAATGGAGGTTTTAAATGATGCAGCAAATTATCACGAAACTTTAAAAGCAGACTTTTTTGAGCATTTTCATTTTATTGATGATTTAAGAAACGAACTTGACGAATTGGAAAAAGAAAACCTGAAAAAGATAATCAACCAAGGTGTTGAGACAGGTGAATTTATGCCCATTGCAGATATGGAAGTTTTACTGGATGTTTTTATTATGGTAATGAAAGGACTTGAAATACCATTCTTCTTACAGGGCAAATACACAAAATACGCTCCTCATTTTGAGGGTTTAATGAGCATATTAACAAAGGGATTAGCGTAATAATTTTTTTCGTTAACACTGACCCAAAAACAATAGTAGTACAAATAATAAAACAAATAGATTATGAACAGGCTTGCAGAAAGCATAGAAAAATTTAAATGGCTTATAATTATAGCCGTTATAGGATTAACTGTATTCTTCAGTTATGAGGCAAAAGATTTGCATATAAACTCTGATATAATAAGCTCTTTGCCCGATGACGACCCTGCTGCCCGGTTGTACAAGGAGATAGGCACACAGTTTGGCGGAAACGATATGGGAATGATTGTTCTGGAAACCGATGATGTTTTTAAAGCAGAAGTCATTCAGCATATAAAACAAATTACCGATAGCATAAAATATACCAATGGCGTTTCAACCGTTACAAGTTTAACCAATATTCTCGACATCAAAAGTTCTGAATGGGGTATTGAAATTGGCAAGCTGGTGGACGAATATGATTTGCCCGTTGAGCAATCGCAATTAGACAGCCTGAAAAACTATGTTTTTTCTAAAGAAATGTATAGGGGAGCTGTTGTTTCAGAGGATGGAACGGCAACCGCAATAATGTTTACACTTCTCCCCGAGGGAGATAAACAGGCTGTTGCAAAAGAAATTAAGGATAAAATTGAAGCATTGGATTTGCCCGAGACAACTTATTTTGGCGGTCTCCCCATGATGATGAACGACATTAACAATTTGATTATTTCGGATATGGTTTGGCTTATTCCCATCGTTTTCATCGTAATAGCCATTATTTTATTGTTGAGTTTCAAATCTTTTAGAGGGGTATTGTTGCCGTTGCTCACAGCAGGCCTGGCCGTTATATGGACAATAGGGTTAATGACAGTAACCGGATATGAGCTGACCATTATTTCAAATATAATTCCTGTTGTGTTGCTTGCTGTAGGAAGTGCTTATACAATTCATGTGCTCAATAGTATTAACCACTATAAACTTGCCGACAGAAAAAAGGCATTAATTCAATCACTTGGATATATCATGGTTCCTGTAATACTTGCAGCAGTAACCACGGCCATAGGTTTCGTATCGTTTGTTTTTGGGGCATACCTCACCATGATAAAAGATTTCGGGATATTTACTGCGGTAGGTACACTAATCGCTTTAATGCTATCCTTGTTTTTTGTTCCCGCACTTATATCGGGTTTATCAATGTACAGCAAAAAAAACGTAATCGAAAACAAAGAAAAGCAAACCATATTAACCCACAAAATTTTGCTGCCCTTAGTAAATTTTCTGTTTAAACATCCCAAATATACACTTACAGGTTGGGGAGTTCTGCTAATGTTATGCATTGGTGGCATAACGTTGATAAAAACCAGCGTTAACATGGCCGATTATTTTAAGAAAGATAATCCTACAAGGGTTGCAGAAGATGTTATGCAGAAAAAATTTGGTGGCTCGCTACCGGTATTTATAGTTTTTGAAGGAGATATGCAAAGTCCCGAGGTGCTGAAAATGATGATTAGTACCGAAGATTTCATGAAGGAAGACCCGAATATTCAAGTAACACAGTCGGTAGCAGACTTGATTGAACAGATGAACGATGCCATGGGCGAGGGTAAAAAAATTCCAGACGACAAGGCAAAAATTGAACAATTATGGTTTCTGCTCGATGGGCAGGAGGTTATGCCCCAACTCGTGAACAATGACCTATCCAAAGGAATTATCCAATCGAAATTTGCATCGGTTGATAGTAAAGAACTTGAAGTGTTTACTGCAAAAATGAACCGGTTCATCGAGGATAACCCAAACGAACATTGTAAAATTGAATTGACAGGCATGCCGTCTGTGTATGTTAAGCTCAATAGCAGTCTGATAAATAGCCAGTATAACAGTTTGTTGATAGCCATTATTATGGTTGTACTTATTGTGGGCTTGATTTTACGTTCCGGTACAAAAGGGATTTTTGCCGCCATACCCGTTGTTGCCACTATTATTGTGTTATTCGGGTTTATGGGCATAACCGGTATCCCACTTGATATTGCTACCGTACTTGTGGCCAGCATTGCTTTAGGTATTGGCATCGATTATTCTATCCATGTAATTACCGGTTTCAATAAGCATTTGATAACTCACGGAGATGCTGAAAAAGCTATAGAAGAAACCATATTGCTTAGTGGTAAAGCTGTAATTATCAATGTTATATCGGTATCAGCAGGATTTTTAGTGCTTCTTTTTTCACAAATAGTTCCATTGCAAAACTTCGGCATTCTGGTTGCCATAAGTATGTTCGGCTCCGGTATCGGGGCTTTAACTTTATTGCCTATTATATTGATATTGGCAAATAGAAAACGCAAAATAATAGCAAATAATCATTAACAATTAAAAATAAATAGTATGAAATCAAGATTTCAAACAGCGGTAATAACCGCCATTATCGTAGCAGGAGGTGTTTTTTCTGCAAATGCGCAAGACGCAAGTACCATCCTTAAAAAAATGGATGACGTAATGTACTCGCCCAAAGACATGATAGGGAATAATAAAATTATCCTGATTGACAAAAACGGGAAAGAGGAAACCCGTGAAGCCACTGTACAACAGAAAGGCAACGATAAACGCATGTTTCGATTCACCTCACCGGCATCGCAGGCAGGAATATCCGTTTTATCGTTACCAAACGATGTGATGTATTTGTATTTACCTGCATTTGGAAAAGAAAGGAGAATTGCGACCAGCGCAAAAAATCAAAACTTTGCAGGTACCGATTTTTCTTATGACGATATGGAATCTGTACTATTCTCGGTAAAGTACACCCCAAAATTAGTGAAAACTGAAGACAATGTATTTGTATTGGAATTAACTCCTGTCGGTGGTAAATCGGATTATTCAAAAGTAATGGTACAGGTAAATAAAACAGATTATTATCCTGAATTAATGGAGTATTACGACAAAGGCAATACAAAAGTAAAAGAAGCCAAATACACTTTCAAAAAGATTGGCAACTATTGGAATGCCGCTGAAATTGAAATGACCGACTTAAAGAAAAATCACAAAACCAAGATGCAAATGTCGGATGTGAAATACGACATGGGGTTGACAGACGATGATTTTACTGTCAGAAAATTAAAGCAATAATAAAATTTCAATATCGGGTTACGCAAAATAAATCACCAGGAAATAAAAAAAATAGTAACAAAAATTGTGTCAAGAAAATTGAAAATTTCAATGGATGAAATCATCCCTGACTCTACTTTGAAAGACTTAGGTGCCGACAGTCTTGATGAACTTGAAATTATTATTGAGCTTGAACAAAAACTTGATATCATTCTTCCCGACGATATTCAACCAGAAGTTCAAACCATCGGAAATCTGTGCAAGTTTATTGAAAAAAGATTTGAGTCGTAATCAACAAAACGTTATTTCTATGAAAGAAAAACTTAAAAATATCTTTTTTAAATTCTGGTACTGGTATTTAAGTTTTATTGATAAAAATTCAGATATTATTTTTATGAACTATGGTTATTCTAAAGATAATTTTAAAATTGAACTTGAAGAAACTGATGAAAAGAATAGGTATTCAATACAACTTTATCATTTGGTTGCAACAGGTGTAGATATTAAAGGGAAAGATATTTTGGAAATAGGTTGTGGGCGTGGTGGTGGCTTATCGTATATAAATCGTTATTTGTCACCAAACTTTGTAACCGGTGTTGATTTGAATAAAAAAGCAATAAACTTTTGTAATAAAAAATATTCAACAGACAGAATTAAATTTTTACAGGCAAATGCACAAAAACTAAACTTCCAAAAAGATTCATTTGATGCAGTAATAAATATTGAGTCTTCACACCGCTATTCTCGTATAGATTTATTCATAGAAGAAGTATATCGTATTTTGAAACCCGGTGGTTTTTTCCTCTTTGCTGATTTTGGGGATAGTATGGAGATTGAAAAACTTAAAACTCAGTTTGTGAAGTCAAATTTGAAAATAGTCAGATTTGAAAATATTACCGATAATGTTATTGAAGCATTGAAGTTAGCAACACCAGAAAGAGAGAAATTAATAAGAGAGATATTACCTAAGTTCTTTCAAAATTTAGGGCGGAATTTTGCTGCAACTGAAGGGACAACAACATACAATAAATTTTTGACAAGAGAATTTGAATATGTCTTTTATGCACTGATGAAGTGATTTTTTTACTGCAAACTGACTATAAAACGATAATGGAATTACCAACTTCGAGTCAACACGTGAAATGGAAAATAATGTAAAAATTAATAATCTGTGGAATAAGTTTGAATACAGGAAGCACAAAAGAACCAGGTGCTATATCAAACAATTGTAAAAATGGCTAGTAACTTACATACATTCAATGGTAAAGTTGTTATTATAACCGGAGCGTCTTCTGGAATAGGAAAAGCATGTGCTTTTGAGTTTGCCGATAATGGAGCAACTGTAGTTCTTGCAGCTAGACGAGAAAATGAGTTAAAAAAAATAGAAGAAGAAATAAAAATGCATGGGGGTGATGCAATGTCTGTAAAAACGGATGTTAGGAATATTGAAGACTGCAAAATGTTAATTACTAAAACACTTGAGAAATATAAAAAAATAGATGTACTTATCAACAATGCGGGTATTTCAATGAGAGCAAGTTTTGAGTACTTAGATTTGAGTGTTATTAAAGAATTAATGGACACGAATTTTTATGGAGCTGTTTACTGTACAAAGTTTGCTTTACCCTATTTGCTTGAACAAAAAGGAACTATAATTGGCATTTCATCCATTTCGGGACTAACACCCTTGCCTGGGAGAACTGGCTACTGCGCATCAAAATATGCAATGGATGGCTTTTTTAACACCTTACGACTTGAAAATATCAAGAAAGGATTGAATGTTTTGGTTGTTCATCCGGGTTTTACATCATCCAACATAAGAAAAGATGCTTTAAACAAACTCGGAGTACCACAAATTGAAACACCAAGAGATGAAAGTAAAATGATGTCTTCGAAAGAAGTCGCTGAAATTATTGTGAAAGCAACTTCAAACCGAAGGAGAGATTTGACATTAACTCTACAGGGAAAACTAGCCGTTTGGTTATATAAGAATTTTCCAAGATTAACCGACCGGTTAATAATACATGTAATGGCAAAAGAACCCAATTCTCCCTTTTAAAATTTTTAAACAATTAAGTACTCTTGTATGACAACAATTTCCAGATATATTTTAGTTAACCTGTTGGGGTGGAAAATAAAAGGCGAGTTTCCACACATAAAGAAATCTATAATAATATTTGCACCACACACAAGTTACTGGGATGGTTTATATGGAAAGCTTTATTTGATGCAGTTAGGTATAAAATACAAATTTCTATCAAAAAAAGAATTTTTCAAATTTCCATTGAAATACTTATTCATAATCTTTGGTTCGATACCAGTATATGAAAACAAAAAATATATTGATTATGTAGTCGGATTATTTAACAATAGCAAGGAATTACATTTAGTGTTATCGCCGGAAGGACATTTGGCTAAAGTTACACGTTGGAAAAAAGGATATTTCTATATGGCAGTAAAAGCAGATGTCCCAATAGTAGTAAGCTATCTTGATTATAAGAAGAAAGAAATCGGGATTATAGGAGTGATTTACAATTCAACAAATATTGGTGCAGTTAGAAAAGAGATTGCTGAACTATATTCTGATGTTACAGCAAAATATCCTGAAAAATTTTCACATGAAATAAAAATATAGGGCATGAAACAAAAGGTAGCATTAGTATTAGGAAGTGGCGGCGCTCGCGGAACCGCACATATTGGGGTAATCCGTGAACTTGAAAAACAAGGTTACGAAATAACTTCCATTTCCGGTACTTCTATGGGGGCTTTGGTGGGGGGTGTTTATGCCGCAGGAAAACTGGATGAATATGAATCATGGCTGCGCTCATTAAGCAAAATGGATATATTCAACCTGGTTGATTTTACACTAAGCACAAACGGGATAATTAAAGCTGACAAGGTTTTAAATGAGATACAAAAATTTATTCCCGACCATAAAATCGAGGAATTACCCATTAAATATGCAGCAGTGGTTACCGATTTTAAACAGAAAAAAGAAGTGGTGATAACCGAAGGTAGTTTGTTCGAAGCAATACGTGCTTCAATATCTATTCCCTTTGTTATCACACCTGTGTTAAAAAGTGATACCGTTTTTGTTGATGGCGGTGTTCTTAACCCCGTGCCTGTCAACCGGGTTGCCCGGCAGAGAAATGATATTCTTATCGCTGTTAATGTAAACGCACAAATCCCATATACAAAGCCAATAGCCTTGAATCAGAATTTGGGGTATTTCGAAAAACTCACCAACGGTAAACTAAGTGAGTTTCAAAGAAGGCTGACCAGTTTTTTCCCGTCAAATACGCATAAAAAAGAAAACACCGGGGTAGGCTATTTTAACCTCATTAGCGACACATCAAGTCTTATGTTATCGCAAATTGCAAAGTTAACCCTCGAAATGAACCCACCCGATATACTTATCGAAGTTTCAAGGGATTCGTGCGGCACGTTTGATTTCTATAAAGCCGAGGGAATTATTGAGTTAGGTAAAAAAGCTACCCGCGAAGGCATGGGAAAATTAATTAATCAAAAATCTTTGTCATGAAAAAAGTATCAGCAATAATTTGTGCTTACAACGAAGAAAAAACGATTAAAGATGTAATAATTTCTGTTTCCAAGTCAAGAATAATTGATGAGATAATTGTTGTAAACGATGGCTCTGTTGATAATACTCAAAAGATAATTAAAGAACTGAAAAAAGAAATTGAAATACGGGATATTCATTTTGAAGAAAATAAAGGAAAAGGTTTTGCAATGGCTGCGGGTGTTGAACAGGCAAAATTTGATATTATGTTGTTTATAGATGCTGACCTGTCAAATATCGTTACCGAACATATTAATCAATTAATAAATCCTTTATTGAATGAAGAAGCAGATATAGTCCTTGGGCAGGCAACCGAAACCTTAATTAATTACAGTATTAACCCTTTTAAATCATTTTCGGGCGAAAGGGCATTATTAAAAGAAGATATCATACCTGTTATTAATAAAATGAAAACTTCGAGGTTTGGGGTTGAAACACTGCTTAACCTATATTATCAGTCGTTGGGTAAAACTGTAAAATATGTGATGCTGAAAAATCTTGAACACCCGACAAAATTCAGCAAAACATCCTCTTTAAAAGCAACAAAAGAATTTTTATATGAAGGACATGAAATAGCCACAACAGTAATTAGAAACTACGATTTAATAGCAAAAACACTTAAAAGAATAATCAATAAAAATATGAAAATAAAATATTTAATCTTCGCAATATTTATTGCATTAGTTGGCAGTGTAAACCTTGCAAAAGCGCAAGAAGATGCCGATAAATTAAAACTATCAGGCGAATTATTGACCGACCAACGTTTTTTATATGAATCGCCAAACGATTGGGCTTGGAATGAGAATCGCCTAACGTTAAACCTCGACAAGAGAATGGAAAACTCAAAATTCCATAGCGAGGTGTGGCTGAGAAATATTGGTTTGCCAAATATTACAAGGTCAAGTGGCTTGTACAACAAAGGAATTGTTGACCCCTATAATTTGGAGATTAGAGAAGCGTATATTCAGCTATACGGTTTTCTTACTAAAAATTTAGATGTAACCATTGGTCGTCAACGCATTGTTTGGGGAACTGCCGATAAATTAAATCCAACCGACAATCTTAATCCGTTGGATTTGGAGGATATTCTTGATTTTGGTCGCCGTCGTGGTTCTGACGCTATTAACCTAAATTACTACTTAAACAACGACTTCTCGCTTCAAGGGATTTTTATCCCTTTTTTCCAACCTGCGAATATGCCGATTGGTATTTTTGCAAATGCTTTAAATCCGTCTATGGCATTACCTCAAGGAATGGTTTTAAAAGGTTTCTCTGATACTTTAATGATACCTCGATATAATTTGGGCGAAAGTTCAACTGCGGGTTTAAAATTTAAAGGTTTTGCTAAGGGTGTTGACTTTTCTCTGAGTTATGTTTGGGGATATGACGGATTACCTTTCGCCACAAGAAATACTTTTACTCCTGTTGATGCGTTTGGCGGAATTAATATCAATTCTCAACTATCGTTTGCAAGAACGCATATAATAGGTGCTGATATGGCTACAAGCATTGCAGGTATTGGTTTTTGGGCCGAGGCAGCAGCATTTATTCCCGATGGAAACATAATCATGACCAATGATTTGTCTGCTTTTTATCTGCAGTCGCCCGTTCCCGTAACTCAGGATTCATTAATCTTAGACAAAACAAAGCCTTACATTAAATTTGTTGTTGGTGGCGATTACAATTTTTCAGATGGTTCATATCTTAATCTTCAGTATATGCACGGGTTTATTCACGAACGAGGAGCTGAAAACCTGAATGACTATTTCTTTTTACGGTACGAAAAGAAATTTTTCAATGAAAAGTTAAAAGTAGCTCCTATTGGTGGTGGTTTTATAGTTACCGACTGGGACAATATTCAAGACAATTATGCCCTTGTGTATATGCCTGAGATTGCTTACCAACCAACGGTTAATTCAGAAATCACTGTATCAACCACCATTTTTGATGGCAAAGGAGATAATTTGTTTTCGAATCTGAAGGACAACAATATGTTTATGTTCAAAATGAAATATAGTTTTTAATTATGCTCTTAAGATCATTTACTTAGACAATTATATTATGTGCGATTATAACAAAAATACCATAAGCCATCCTGAATTGTCTGCTGAAAAAGGATGGACAGAACTTGAGATTCCTGACGCTTATGGAAAAGGGCGGGCATTTATTACAGGAGACAGAAATAGTGACCGCTTAAAAGTAAGGTATTTTATTAAAGACATTGATAATTCATTTATTGCACGTGTTTGGTTTGGGCCTTCTACTGAGGGACCGACCGGATTTGTACATGGCGGCAGTATGGCAGCCGTGCTTGACGAGGCTATGGGAATAGCCGCCTGGATTCGTGGATATACTGTTGTTGCGGCAAAAATAACGGTGCAATACCGGAAAATGCTTCCTCTTGGATCAGTAATTACTGTTGAAGCAAAAGTTACATCGGTTAATGGTAAAAAAGTAACAACAAAAGGGAAAATCTATAATGAAACAGGTGCTTTATTCACTGAATCCGAGGGGTTATTCATTAATATTCCGCAAGAAAAATTCGGGGAAATGATAAAATACCGGGATGCTTTCCACCGGTCATGGTACGCTAAAAAAAAGTGATTGATTGCAATTCGGGGAAAGAAAAAAGACTTTTGGTATTTGTACAAAATATTGCAGCATTATTTGCTGCAACAAATAATGGACTGGCACAAACAAAAATATCCGAACCAAATGCTGGTCACATCATCATTCCAAACGCAATCAACTATTTTGTATGCGGCCTTTTACGGTGTAAAACGAATTTCAGGACGATTTCTCTTTTTTCGCTGATGGATCTTATATCAATGTGCAATATCTACACGGGTTTATTCATAAAAGAGGTAGTAATAAGCTAAATGAATATTTCTTTTTGCAATACGAAAAATCGTTTTTCAACGATAAATTTAAAATTGCGCCAATTGCCATAACAAAGAACTGAGCTTAAAAACAAGTAAAAACCCATTGTGTGTTCGACCAAAAAAAGGGCTATAAAAGCCCTTCATCGGCGAAGCTCATGTAACCTTCACCGGTTATAATCAGATGGTCTAAGAGTAACAGGCCAACGGCTTTGCAACCATCTTTCAGCTTTTGTGTAATTGCAATATCCGCCTGGCTGGGTTTCCGGCTACCACTCGGATGATTGTGAGAAAGCATCACCGACGAGCAGGATGCTTTCAGCGCTGTTTGCAGGATAATCCGTATATCAACAACAGTACCGTCCAGCCCGCCTTTGCTGATACAGCTTATTCCAAGCACCCGATTGGCACGATTCAAGAACAATACGTTCACTTCCTCGTGGTGTTCCATGCAATTTTTATGCGCCTCGGCAAATATCTGCGAGGCATCTTCTGAACATTTAACCACAAAACGTTCTGAAGCTTTTACATTGTCTTTATACGACACTGTAATTTCCGGAATGGAGAAATAATCGACTTTCATAATGCAAAAATTTTAATGGTTCAACACTAATTTTTTGCTTTCACCACCACAGGTAATCAGTGACTTCGCGCAAGGTTTT
>JAFGWF010000317.1 GCA_016937295.1 Bacteroidales bacterium | reverse complement strand
TGTCAATCTCGAAAAGATTGAGACCATCGAGCGCAGCCGCATTGTATTCGGAAAAACCTATATTCCGGTGAGCGACCAGTACAAAGAACGTTTTCAGGAATACCTGAACCGAAATTTTTTGTAAATCCTTTTCCCGAAGATTGGCCAACCGGCCGCTGTTTTTTATTGCTTGTTATGTTGAAGTTCAGGTAACTTGAAATTTGGAACCCAGAATTTGCAGCTTTCCCCAAGCCGGCGCCGATTTGTAATCGGTGCCTTGCCCACCAAGGCAAACTTTTGCTTTTTCAAAGCAAGGTGTCGCTTGATTACTTCAATTGTCGTTAAAAACGACTGCCAGCATCCCTCGTCACCGCTGCGCTAAGACGAGGGAGAGCGGGTCAGCATAAGATATTTTACTCCGATTTTATGTTGATAACTAGTTCGTAAGTTGGCTGATTAACAGAAGGTATGTTAGGGCGATAATTGGTAAGTTTAAAGTGTAAAAACCATTATAGCCAAATGGAAATAACGACGACCTACATCCCCGCAACAATAGCCATCTTAGGCGTTGCCTACCCTATTTTACTCCAGGTTATTGCACGACTTGATGATAAATACTCTTCGGACAGAATTGTAAAGCTTTTTAAAGAAGAATGGGAATACAATTGGTTTAAGCGGGTTTTGATCGTTGACCTTATATTCATACTTATATGGAGTTCAAAATTTGAACCTTTATTCCAAATCGATGGACTGAATTATCTGATTAGTCATTCAGCGGAACTCTTAGTTGCGATTGCGACTATCTCATTAGTTGTCATCTTTTTCTTTTATACATGGAAGATTATAAAGTACTATACGACGTCTGAAATTATATCTTACCTTATTCAAAAACACGATAAAACTCAAGAGAACGATGTTTCTAACTATTTTGAAGCTCTAGCAGACATCTTAATGCATGTCATCAAAAACAAAGACAATAAATTTTCGAAGGATTTACTTAAATTCTTCTATAACCATTTCAAAAATATTAGAGAGATTAAAAAAGGGGATTTTGTTGTCTATCCTACAGTATATTACGAGACGGTGTATAATGCCATTGAAAAACTAACGACATTAAAGCCAAAACGCAACTATGTATTGGAGAGCCGAACTGCCGGAGGTATTTGGTTGTTGGGGGAGTTTCAGGATCATCGTGTTTCGGACACAACTTATGCCTGGCTATGGCAAAATATCCGAGTTTTATTTCGGAATGATGCCAGTGAACTGGTTGTTTCCTATTGGCAGACGGCACACCATTTCTTCTCCCGAAACTTGGAAGCGTTGCAAGAGGAATATGGCGGTTTCTCGGGAGGAAAATTGATTGTGCTCAATGACCGTGATGTTACTGAAAATGAAAAAGAAAGAAGAAAGTTTCTTGCCTTTCATCACGCCTTGGGTGGTTTGTTGCTTTACCAAAGGGAGTATAACGTAATGAAACGTTGCTGGAATTACACCTCCAGTGAGCCTCCCCAATATGAGCTTTTGCCTGATTCAATGTTTGATGTGTTTGATTGGTTCAATTATTTCCGGGATCCACATTACGAACGGTTTCCGTTTCTGGGAAGTTTATATTCATTTCCCGATCAGGATGGCATGCAGGCGGATTACGAAATCAAAAAATGGATTTGTTCCTACATTGTTCTGTTGTTTTTGCGGCAGTACACCATTAGGCCTTATCTAATAACGATGAAACCGCTTGACTTACCCCGTTCTCCTGCAAAACAAAGAGAAATAAAAGAATGGCTTGAGGGAATTGAATTTTTTCGAGAGCTTTTGACACAGCATCTGGATAATCAAAAAATGCTGGAGAAGTTAGGACTAGGTTTTATTACCAAAGAATGGTGTGAGGGAAATAGTAAGGCTTATCCAACTGATTTCATCGATAAACTTGACGAACAGCTTGAGCATAGCTATAAGCGAAATGCGCAAAATTTTGAATTGGACGAAGCTAAGGTTTTGCAATTAAAAGAAACGTCTAAAGGAAAAATCAAAGCGGCATATAACAAACTGCAAAGGGTATCGAATAAACAGAACTCAATTGAAGAGCCAGATAAATGGTACGTTAATGGCATGAAGATGCTTTGGAGCAAAGATGCCTATGTTGAAAATCCTGAAGCTCATTATATCGACTTTGACAGTTTCATGGCCGAGGAAATAGCCGGAAATGTGACAAGAGGACTATCGCAGACGTTCCAAATAAAAACAAAAGGAGGATTTCTATTAAAGCCAACTCATATATTTGAAGGTCTGAAAAATTTGAATCTGGATGAAAGTTTTGTTTTAGTTTCATTCGGCTTCAATTTCGATTTGTATATCAACCACTACCATGTACCCGGATTAAGTGAAGATTATTACAACGGAACGCGCATTGTTTCATTTGCCGGAAACAGCTTGGTACAGGATTCAATTTTTATACTGAAAGAAGAAGATTTACCGTCCATTACTTCTAGGCAATTAGATGCGTCGACTATTGAAAAATACGAATTGGGCACCCCTCTATGTGAAAATCCTTATTTATATGCTTCAGTCATCGATATGAACAAAGCAACACCTGAAATATTTGCAGAAAGTAAAGGGGAGAAAACCGACGATGAGTTAAAGAAACAAGCCTTGGTTTCGTTGGCCTTAATTGTAGAAATAGCCTGGAAGAAAGATGTAAGAATAATTCACATAATGGAGTATTCAGAGTATCGACAACAAGGAACACCAAATGATTTAAAAGATGTTAAATGGGACTGACTGTTTCTCCCCCCCCCCGCTGCCGCACGATTGTATCGTGTGGCGATGTATTAGCAAACCACGCGAAAGGATTCGCGCGGTAGCGGAGTTTGCAATGTGGATCATTCTGTGGAATTGCTATACGCCAAGCGTTTTAAACCGCCAGGCGCATATCCAGATCAGACAATTAATTTTTGTCAGGCCTTTTGGAGAACTTTCACCTCAGGTGTACTTATTACACCCGCCTTTTCCATGTTGGCTTTAAGTTCAGGCTGGCTCATAAAACTATTCATCACCTCGATACTTGCGCATTCCCCGGTAAGGGTAACCTGGTTGGGATTATCAACTGAGGTATAAACCCCTGTCATTTTTATTCCTGATTTT
>JAFGWF010000316.1 GCA_016937295.1 Bacteroidales bacterium | reverse complement strand
CAGACAGATCATGCACGAGGTGAAATGCTCCACTTCGTCGTTATGGCACATGGTGGGTATTTCGAAACCCAGTTTTTCGGCCGCCTTGTGGATGGTTGTGCCCGAAGGGACTTCTATTTCGGTATGGTTGATTTTAAGTTTGATCATTGGTAATATATCGTATAAGATAAGTATTCTTTTGACTTTATATTTCAACCCAATAATGATATAAAACAATTGGTTTTGACTTTTTTCTGGAATGAGTTGAAATAAAAAAATGCTGATTACTTCTTGAACGTAATTTAAGCTTATCTTCATTGACCCATGAAAGATCTCTAATAATTCTATTTAATTCATCTACCCATGAGTTAATCTTTTCTAGCCATTCATTAACTGAACCAGATTGAACATATCCAACCATCGCAGAATAATTGAGTCCCTTTCCATGATTCCCTTCCTTGAAACGTTGTATACCTCCTTGTTTGCCTTGTACGTATTCACGTTCGTGTCCTGATCTTGCGGGTAGTCGTTTGCATTCAATGTGAAAAAATGAATTGGTAGTGGAAGCCATTTTATTCCCAAGCATCACTCCTATATCTGGATTGTAATTGGACGACTCAATGGATGTGTCTTTGATAAACGAAAAACGAAAGGTGTCGATATCGAAGAAATCTGTTGTGCAATTGTTAAGGTAAGTGGCCAACATCTCATTTATTCTTTTTTCAATTTCTTCGTTGAATCCAGAGTCTGAAAGGTATTGGGGAAAACCATCAATGGTGTGATCGAGAAAGTCAACAACCTTATAAACGATGGTTTTGTAATCGAGTCGTTTATCCCCAATTGCAATAGTTCGGTCTAGGCTGTTACAAATCATTGGTTGAAGTTTTGGTTAAATGCTTCGTCCAATGTTTCGTCGGCATCACGTAGGGCAATTGATTTAAGCCAATAGCGCAATTGTTTGGGCTTGATTAATATGATTCTGTTTTCGCCATAAAAACGGACAACTCTTTTAATAAGTGCATTACGGCCACTCCAAAGATCGATCAATGCATCGAAATCGTTCTCTGAATTCGATGTCACAAGTTTGACTACCTCATTTGTGAAAACAAACTCACAGGCAAAAAAAGCTTCTCCTTCAATGATTTTTGATAAGGCATATTTCTTTTCTCCATCTTGATAAATGGAATTGAGAGCTGTGCAGTAGATTTCTGAGAAATCTTGTAAAATGGTTTTTACTTCTGTGTTTTGAATCTCATACAGATTCTGGTTGATTGGAGCATTTTCTCCCAATCCAAAAAAGTCGATATAGAAATTGACAACATCGTTTAATATTATTGATTCACTAAGCGAAAGGTAAAATGAGTCATCAATTAATGGGATGCTATAGATATCTTCAGCAAGACAAGTGTAAATCGAACGACTAACACCTGACCGAGCACTAGTTACAGCAATATAAAACCTAAACAATTGGTTGTTGTCTTGAAAGATGTTTGCAATCTTCAGTAAATCATCTCTTTGTTCAATAGGAGCATGTATTCCAATAATTTCATTTCTAAAGGTCAGATAATCGTCTCGAAATTCAATAGGTATAGCTTTCTTCCCAATTGTTTTCTTGATTAAGAGATGGGGCGGTTGAAAATATGCCTCATTGCTTTTATCCTTAAAGTATTCTGAGTTTTGTATTTCAATTCCTTGTATACCGTTCTCGTTAAACTTTTTATCAAGAACCGAAGGTTTTCCTGTTATATAATCAGCTTTAAATTTTCGGTTCTGGATTCCAAGTATATAGCCTTGTCCATAGCTCCATTGATAGTTGGCTTTTTTATCCAACAAATAATCTTCGAGCGTACGATATTTGTCTTTAAGTTTTTGAATGAGATGATAAATGCGGCCGCCGCCCACTAAGTTGCTCTTCCATACAAAGTCACTGGAGCAGGCAATTTGTTTGGGCACATAATGAAAATCGTAATGGTCTATTTCAAAGTAATTTCGTTCTTTGTTTGCTTTTGTCCGTCTAACAGTAACGTGTAAAATGTCCTCATCAGTGGGCTTTTGCTTTTGTGTAAAAACAGAAGCAACAGCAACATTCGCATTCACAAAAAGACTATTCCTCAAGAAAGTAAAGTCAATAATTTGAGGGATGTTATAGCTTTCAAAAAAGCGAGATCGAAACTCCAGCGTGTTGTTGTATAGCATGGGCCCCGATGGCATAATCAGGCAGAGTAAACCATTGTCTTTTAACAGATCCATTGCTTTGTCGAGAAACATCAAGGCCAACTGGTTATCTGGAATCTTGCAAGGAAAAGGCATTCCGTTTTCTTTTAGGAAATCATCATATTTGTTATATTCCTTCTTATTTAGGGCTTTAAACGGGGGATTTCCGATGATTAGATCAAATCCCGATGGTTTGTTCTCGACCAAATGTTCAAAGAAATCATTTCTAACGATATTCTTGCTTTCCTTTAAATCATCAAATTGAAGTTGTGTCCATATCTGCCTTGGGGTAAGCATGGTACACATGGTGAGATTAAGGCTGAAGATGGTCAGTTCAACTGCATTCTTGTCAACGTCGACACCAAAAATGTTTTGTAGCAAAATGCGCTTTAGTATTTCGGGATTGGTGTCGGCCAGCTTTCTGTTTTTAGCATTCTTAATCCTCCAGCGCTGTACCAAACGCTTGTAGCAGGTTGAAAGAAAAATACCAGAACCACAGCTCACATCAGCCAGTTTAACGTTATAGTTCAGTTCGTTGTAGTTAAGTGGAAGGCATTCGTCGACCAAGAAATTAACCAAGAAGCCAGGTGTATAAACAGCTCCGGTGTCAACCTTTGTTTCCTTTTCTTTTCCTGCTTTCTTTTCTTTG
>JAFGWF010000315.1 GCA_016937295.1 Bacteroidales bacterium | reverse complement strand
TAAAAGATTTAGGAAAAAGTCTTTTTGCCTTTTCAAAAATGGAAATGGATGCGGAAGAATTAATATCAAAACTTAATGTGTAAACCCTTTATCCATACCACCCAAACCTCCTCAAGCTGGCTACCTCGCTACACCTTCTCCGGCAAGGAGAAAGATATTTGGAATCTTATTATCAATAACTTAACATCCAAATTATGAAAATATTTTCTAAACTCAGGCTCTTGCTTTACTGCAGTTTTTGAAAAGTAGATAACTATCTAATTATTTGTTCTGCCCTTAGAATTATTTTCTATTTTCGACACTTTTTGAGGCTTTTTAGATTGAGTATATTTTTATGAAGATATTGATGGACAAAATTCTATGACATGATTTTAAAGTTTTATAACCTTGCTACTACCTTAGTATTTGTACTTATATCGCTGGTTTTCAATAATCCGGTTGCCGGACAAATCTTTTATTATGATTTTATTCCGGATAAAATTCTTCAGCAAACCGCTTACGACAGCATAGATATAAATTCAGACGGAATCTTTGACCTTAGATTCACTCAGGAAGATAGTGTTGCAACTTCTCTTGGAAATGCTAATGGCGTTGGCGTAACTTTAATGCACTATGACGTTGAGTTCGTTGGATTAGCACCAAGTTACGACCCAAGTCATTTCTATACCTATAAACTTATATCAAATGTGCTTGTGGACCAAAATGCCGGAGGTCAACTATGGGTAACGAAATTGGGTCCAAATGATGCAGTTCGGATTATGCAGATGTATTTTTACACTATTCCATTTCATTTAGGCGAATGGATTAATAATGTTGTTGATGGATATCTCGGCATTCGATTAAAAATTAATAATCAATGGCATTATGGATGGATTAGAATGGATGTGGATCAGAATGCGAATAAGCTGACGATAAAAGACTTTGCGTACAATGAAGTCCCAATGCAAGGAATCTATACCTCTCAAACTAATTCCTATAAACCGGTCAGGGTTGAAGTTAGCTACGTAGATAGCTTATGCGGCAATATGATAGGGTATGAAAGAAGTTTGAATTCCCACCTTCTTTACGATAAAGTTTATAAAATGAATAGTAATGGTGGTTATGATAGCATTGGCATGGTATCACCCACCGCAGCGCCTTACTTTTTCGATTACGACACAAATAATGTTTTGAACGCCCAGCAATACTATGTTTCTGCCGTTGACTCTTCTTCCATAGAGTGGCAGGCGTCCGATGCTATGTTTTCCATTTATGCCGAAATAGTCATCAATTCAAATAATCAATCTATTTTGCAATGGAATCACTATACCAATCAAAATTTCTTCAAATACTATATTTTTGGGTACGATTCACTTTGCCACAAAATGCAAATTATGGATTCTGTTGATAATACTTTGAATTCCTATCTTTTACCTTCCTCATCTTCCCTCAACCATTGTCAAGAATATCAAATTCGTATTGCGCTTAATACTCCTTTGAATATCAATGGTAATCTGTTTTTGGATACGATATCTTCGAATATAGCAACCACAGCCAATCAATACCAATTATTTCCTGAGGCCGGATTTTCTGCTCAGATTGTTTTAGATTCAACCTATGATGTTTACCAATTTACAGATACTTCAAAAGCCAATATAGATTCATATCACTGGGATTTTGGAGATGGAACAACTTCAACGGATAGAAATCCAATGCATAGTTTTTTGCCCGGTATTTACACAGTATCTTTAAACGTTCAAAATTGCTATGGTTTCGATAGCATTGTTAAACAGCATTTTATTGATGTTTCAAGCGGTATTCAGCCACCTATTTCCGCTGACGGAGAATTAGTCGTTTATCCGATTCCTGCTAAAAATAGTTTGACGATACAAGCTAACACAGTAATCAGTGAAATTTCGCTGTATTCCATTGATGGCAAGGAAACTATCTTTTATGGAAACTTTGGAAAAAGAATAATGACCTTGGATGTTTCTCCATTGCCAACAGGCTTCTATATCTTGCGAACACGCTTAGAAAATAATAAGGAAATATATAGGAAAATTATTGTCAGATAGGGACTTAGCTAGTTGCCTCGACATTAAAGGATAGGTATCTCGACCCCCGTCAAATCTCAACACAAAACACCAAAACGTCATCCGTTTGATGAAAAGGTTGTCCATCGCTATCGGCGAATGAAATCCACTGTATAAAAGCATTTTCCATTGCTGAACGCTGCTCGGATAAGGAAAGTTTTGAGGTTTCGAGCACCAATCTTTTAAATGGTCTCGACATGAATTTCTTTCCCTTTTCGCCACCAAACTGATCCGGAAAACCATCGCTAAACATATACAATTTGTCGCCCTTTTTTAATTGTAAAAGATTAGTATTAAAGGGCTTAATGCAATCATAAATGGCAATTGGCATTTTATCGGCTTTAAGTTCGTATAAATCAAATTCGGCCATAGAAAGGTCGGGTGTCATTCCGTCAGAGAAATATCCGTTAATCAATCGGTTTCGAACGATGTAAAGAGGATTGTTTGCCCCCGAAAACTCAAGTTTTAAATCTTTTTTATGAAGTAAGCACAAAGAAATATCCATCCCATCTTTGAGTCCCATTCCAAAATTTTCAGAGTCGGATTCGGTTTTTTGTTTCAAGGCCTCAATCACATCTTTGCGAAGCAAATCGAGAATCTGCCCGGAATTAGATGTTGGATGGGTTTTGAAGATGTCGTTTAAAAACGATACCCCTAACATGCTCATAAAAGCTCCCGGCACCCCATGCCCCGTACAATCGGCAGCAGTAAATACTTGTTTATCGGTATTCTCCGAGGCCCAATAAAAATCGCCACTAACGATGCTATGCGGACGATAAAACACAAAATGCTTTGGTAAAATTTCCGAAAGAAAACCGGAATCGGGCAGGACAGCCTGTTGAATTTTTTGGGCATAATGAATACTGCTTTTCAATTCTGTGTGCATTTTGTCGATATGGTCTTTTTGGTTTGTTACAATATCCCTTTGTTTTTCGATTTCATCACGTTGCCTCTCAATTTCGAGCTTCTGCTGCTGTAGCAACTCATTGTCGCGCCGCTTTTGGTTATAGCCTTTAATCACCAATAAAGTAAGAACAATAACCAACATAAAACCTGCAATAATTACAATTCGAGTGCGATTGACCTCTGCCAAAAAATCAGCCTCCGGCACAATCACAGCAATATAAAAAGACTGAGAATCGTTAAGTGAAAACTTTTCGATGCCACACCACCAAAGCCCTTCATCATCTTTGAAATGAAAAGGTTTGTTGGTTTGTTTTTCTTTATTAAGCCATTGATTTATAGCGGTTTCAAAAACCGGAAGTTGAAGACTATCATAAGTTTTCAGCACATATTTTTTTATAGAATCGATACTGTTAAATCGTATATCGGAAGGCAATCCGATGATTTTTAGATCTTTAGTGAAAACAACAGCTTTTCCATTTTTACTAATTTCCAAACGGGTGGTATAACGCGAAATATCGGTGAGAAGCACATCGAAAGCGGCCACAAAAAGGCTGCTATCTTCCTTAGATTTCCACATAATTGAGGCTGTGATTCCAGGCTCTTTGGTGGTTTTGAAGCTATATGGCGCTGTCCAAGCCGGAAGTTGACTATTTCCGGATTTTATAGCTTCTAAAAACCAGGTTTTTGTCAAGGGATTATTGCCGACATCTTCGGGCTTTTTCCATTCCGAAAGCATAATGCCTTCAAGATAAGCATCATAAGACCATCGGTAGCGCATCACCTCTTTGCCGACTTCGGTGATTTTAGTAAGTCTGTTTTGCCAAGTGCTATCCTCTTCAAGGAGCATAAATTCCTCACCATTCGTATTTGCTATAAGCATCGAAGAAACCTGAGAGGAATTTTTTAAATATGGAATAAACTGAGGATTAAGTTGTTGAACATCTAAATTTCTATAAGAGCCTCCAAGTCCTAAATCTTTTGTAACGAATAAATTGCTTTTAACCGGATCGAAAAACTCGGTAAGCTCCATTTGCGTTTTGTTGATGGTTCGTTTTATCAATTCGTGGGAAAGATGCTCAACCGTTTGTGAAAAATTAAAGAGCATAATTATCAAAACCGCAATAGAAACGGGCATCACGAAAATGACCAAATTGCGAAGATTAAAGGCTCTTACAGCTTTATTAAAATAGGTTTTAAACGGCATTAAACGCGATTTCAAAATCAGATTTTAAGGATTTTAAACTCCACTCTGCGGTTTTGTTTTCGTCCTTCTTCAGTGTCGTTGTCGGCAATTGGTCGAGATTCCCCATAACCTTTAGCAATGATTTGTTCCGAAGATATGCCTTTGTCGATCAAATATTTAGCTATGGAATTAGCTCTGTCTTGCGATAATCTTTGGTTGTATTTCTCATCGCCATCGCTACTGGTATGTCCTGCAATTTCGATGACAACTTCCGGCGAAATTAGTAAAAACTTATATAGCTTATCTAATTCGGTGAAAGATTCCGGTAAAAGTACGGCAGAGGCTTTCTCAAATAGGATATTTTCGAGTTGTATGGATTTGCCAATCTCTATTTTTTCTAATTGAATATCATACTGAAACCGACCCTCATTTGTAATAGCGGTAATGGTTTCGGTTTTTGTTTTGTATCCAAAGGCCTTGGTTTCAATAGTATAAACACTGCCATTTTTTATTGAAGCGCTATATGCTCCATTGGTTGATATTGTGGTTGAAACCGGTTTCCCGTCCGCATAAAGAGTTACCACCGCATCAATAGAATTTCCGGTTTGAGCATCTTTTACATTACCCGAAATCATTTGCTCAAGCATAAACAATGGCGGCGTCACCTTCTCCTCAGGCGTTTTTAATTTCAGACTTTTCAGATTATAACGCACAGCAACCGTCAAGCTCAGATTTCCACAACTTACACTTTTTTCTTCCGATTCGGCAGGTGTCCAATAGCCTTTGTTGTAATAAAGATTTTTCAATGGCATGCGGGTGAACATCATCTGATAGGCCAAGCGAGCGGTGAGATCGAAGGGAAGATTCTCGAAAGGTCGGTAAGAAAATTGAAGCATAGGATCCAAAGAAACAGAATTCGACTTTTGGTAAGAAACCATATCCGTGCGCTTTGGTTTTGTTTGCAACAGTTGGTCTTGCCAATAATAATAGTTGCGAGTTAAAAAACCTAAACCAATTCCGGGAGAAAGCGTAAAGTTTTCATATTCAGTAGGAAACAATATTGCCGTTTCGATGGTAGCAACTCCAATTCCGATATCAATTCGGAAATAGGTTGGATTATTTGCCGGGTCGTAATAAGCAAAAGTATGATTGAATTTTCGGGTAAAATTTATTTCAAATTCGGCCTTTTTCATTTTAAAACCACCTTCGAAATAGATGCCTGTGAGCCAGTGCATTTTATCAAAACCGTTTGTAAACACATAATTATTTAACTTTTGGGGGTTTTCATTATACAATCCAATGAACTCGTTAAAATCGCTCAGCGGGGAGCGGGCAAATGTGTATCCAATACTGAAATGCAGCGGAGGAATGTCGGCTGAAGAATTTAGAGAAATTCCAATAATAGCCAAAATTATCAAGACTTTTCTCATAGAATTGTTTTTATGGAATTAGGACGACTTATGGTTGAGTATGAGTATAATATCCTGAGCTTCATTGAGTTTTTCATCAATCAATGGAAACCAAATATTTCGAACAAACAATTTTCGGCGATTATAATTCCCTCGATAAAAAACCAAAAAGCGATCTAATTTTTTTCCCTCAATTTTAACCACATTGAGATAGAATCCCATGGCATTTAAGGGGATAATCTCATCATTCAGTTCAATATGATTTTGAAATATTTTAATTTCACCTTTGTCAAACTTATTCAATCGCCCATAAATTTTGTAGGAATTTAGATATTGACCCACGGCAGCAAGCGCTAATCCAAATATGGCACCGATAATGGCACTTCGTTCCGGATGACTATCTACTCCATCTTGCGATTCCCCAAAGACAACTAAATAAACAGCCAAACCAACGATAAGACCAAAAATTATGGAGCCGTAAATCATTCGTGTAATAGAGCATTTCTTGGCTTTAAAATCATCCCATATCCGCCCTTCAACTTGATAGGACATTAGCAATTCCTCCGACCTTAAGAAATCTAAATCCTTTTTTGTTAATGCATTCGAAGACTTGATTAGCAATTTGACACCCAAGAAAGCAATTAATGAATTTATTAGAGAAAATATGACATAAACTGCCACCTCCACACCTTCATGCGCAGTTGTGATCATGATTACGGAAAAGAAAAGAAATGCAAAACCAATAAAAGCCAACAAAAACCCTAATATCATTTTAAACATATCTACATATTTTAAATTATATGCAATTCTAACTATTTTTTTATAATCTCTGACCTAATGAATTGTTACAGAAAGTAGTAATTTCGGGGGGTAAGGGGGGCGCGCTAAAACAGTTTTGTATTCCACTGGTAATAATAATCCTGTTTTCGGACTTTGTCGGTGTCGAGCAGATAGCGTAACACGTTGAGTAAGTGGTCTTCGTTAATCTCGGCGAAGAGCATATTCAATTCCCCGATGGTCATTGGTTTGGTTTGTAATATGGGTTTGATTTTTTCTATCACTTTATCAAACTCCATTTCGCTCATGCTTAGCTTGTTACGCTGTTTGCACACGTCACATTTACCGCAGCGTTTGGCTTCAGTTTCACCAAAATATTCCATCAGCACCAAGTTCCGACATTTGGTAGTGGATTGAATATAGTTGAGCATGGCGTCTAAGCGTTTAGCGGCATTTTCCTTCAATTTTTCGTAAGTGTTTTTCGAAAAAATCAAATTTCTGCTATCCAATCGCTCGGTGTTGAAAGTGATTTTTGGCTTGCCCGACTTGGGAATATAGTCCACAAGTTGTTGGTTATGAAGAAGTTTTAGGGCGTTTTCAATACCTAACGCGGATGTTTTCAGTCGCTGGGCTATCACCGTTTCGTCGATAATCGCATAATGCGTAAAAAGCCCGCTATAGGAACGAATGAGCACATCAATCAGCACTCCCATTTTTGGATTTTTTACCTGATAGCGATACATTTCTTCTTTATCGGCGATAATATGCAATCGGGAAGGAGTGCTAACTGCCTCAGAAAGAAATATATAGTTTTCGCGTTCTAAAAACTTCAATGCGCTGAAAGTAGGCACAGGCTGCAAATTATACATCTTTATAAAGTCGTTCAAAATAAAGTCGAAACTCTCGTCCTGACCGCTGCCATAAGCCAACTGAAAATAATTGCCAAGCGCTTCATAAATTGCTTTTATGGCTTTAATCGGTGGAAAACTTTCCTCAAAATTGCGTTTTAAAGCTTTGATGTCGTTATCGTCGTGGATAATGATGGCATACGATTGCTGTCCATCACGTCCGGCGCGACCGGCTTCTTGATAGTAGGCTTCGGGCGATTCGGGGATGTCGAAATGAATCACAAAGCGTACATCGGGCTTGTCGATGCCCATTCCGAAAGCGTTTGTGCTAACCATCACCCGAACTTTTCCACGCATCCAGTCGGCTTGCTTTTGATCTCGGATTTCGGGAGTAAGGCCGGCATGATAGAAATGAGCCGTCACCTGATGTGCATTGAGCCAATCGGCAATTTCCTTAGTTTTTCGCCGGTTTCGAACGTAAATGATACCACAACCCGGAATTTGTTGTATGGTCAACTGTAGTTTGCGAAATTTATCTTCCGTATTTATCACCGCATAAATCAGATTGTTGCGGGCAAAACTCATCCTAAAGACATTCCTTTGCCTAAATTCCAACTTATCTTGAATATCGTCAACCACTTCCGGCGTAGCAGTGCCGGTAACGGCCAGCACAGGCACATTTGGAATATACTGCCTGATTTCGGCAATCTGAAGATAGGCCGGTCGAAAATCGTAGCCCCACTGCGAGATACAGTGCGACTCGTCAACGACCAACAACCCAACGTTCATCTTTTTGAGTCGCTCGATAAAGATTTCGGTTTTAAGTCGCTCGGGCGAAACATAGAGAAATTTCACTCCGCCATAAACGCAATTATCTAAAGTGATGTCGATTTCGTGGGCTGTCATTCCGCTGTAGATTGCCACCGCATTTACTTTTTTTTGTTTGAGATGCTCCACTTGGTCTTTCATAAGTGCAATCAGAGGCGTTACAACAATCGAAATACCTTCGAGTTTTAGTCCGGGCACTTGAAAAGTTAGGGATTTTCCGCCACCGGTAGGCATAAGACCAAGCGTATCGTTTCCTGCTAATACCGAATTGATGATGTCTTCCTGCAAAGGCCTGAAATTGGAATAACCCCAGTATTTGATAAGAATTTGCTTGATGGAATCTGACATAACCTAATCTTGGAATATTAAAATTCGTTGAGCAGGTAAAAATACAAAAAAACAAGACATCCTCGTAGATAAAACCGTTGAGAGGATTCGTGAACCATCTCTAAGGAATGCAATTCCGTTCTATTCTATTTCAATTAGGGGCATGTTTGCTCCAATGGAAATCAGGTAGTTATAGAGTTTCATATTTTCCTTCATGCGCACTTTTGCCAGATCGCTGCTTCGTGTATTTACCCACTGTCTTGCTCTTCTTTAAAATCCTCACCCAAGCAGGACGTTGCTCTCCCTACTCCTTAACAACCTTCCCGCTAAAGCTTTTGCCGGTTTTGGTATAGCCGCGGATTAGATATGCACCGGAAGGCAGGTTTCGAATATCCAATTGAGTCGCTGCTGTGTTTAGCTCCTTCTGCATGACTACTTTCCCTTGCAAATCAAGCAATTGAACTACTTCAATGGTTTCGGCAGAGGCTGTGAGAGAAATATGGAGCTGGTCGGAAGCAGGGTTGGGGAAGATTTTAATTTGCTTCTTTTGCGAAGTATAAAGTGGAGTTATAAAAACTATTTCTCCATCTGGTGACATTTTTATGGCTATTGCATCTCTAGTAAAATCTGAATGATTCTCATATTCCCAAAGAAGCAATAGGATAGAGCCATCTGATAAGGGATAGATGCCACTGATATCCATATTTTTAATTCCATCCCCAAGTGTTTTTTTCCACACGGGATTTAAATTTGAATCAAGCTTTATAAGGATAACATAAGAAGTATCGCTAAAGGGCGGCCCAATTCGGTTTATTGCGCCACTATAATAAAAATAGCCATCCAATAGTATTAGGTTTTTACCAAATCCCGGGGATTCTGCTGTGCCATAACGATGATTGAAATAATAATCCTGAACATGATTATTGGTATCTATAATGTATATAGCCATATCATCATCATAAACATTAGGGTAATACAAACTATCTGCATGCATAGTAATACCCGTTACAGCAAAACTACTATCTGAAACCCATATTGCATCATTAAATTGATGTAGAATATGTGGCAAAGAATCAATTTGTTTAATATTCAAATCATCATCAAAATATACGGCTTGTCCCCAAGTAGGAATATAGTAAACAAAAGTAAATACACGAAAATCTTGATTTAATTTATTCCGTAATCCCTTATAGACAATTCCTGTATAGGGAAATGAGCTAAAATACTTTAATGAGTCCATTTTGTCAGATATTTTTAATATAGAAAAAAAAGGAAAAGAGGTTGATCTTAATTCATAATTAACAATGTAATAACTTGAATCATTTTTTATCACATCTTGAACATTTCGGTATAACACATTTGTATCACAAAAAAGCACTTTGGTTGAGATTCTATTAAATAATGTATCGAACCTAATTGTAATATTACAAAAACAGGAATCATTATTTTTAGTTCCAAAAGCTGTCCAATGTGATTTTTCAAAAAAAAACTCAGATAGTACTATTTTTTCTGAAAAAGAAGTTAAACTAAACGTGTCAATTAATAAACCATTGGTGTCCAACAAGTGAACAAATGACTTGACTTTTGAATTATCAGCTAAATTTGATTGATATCCAAATATATGTATAATTGAATTCTTCTCTACAAAAGATATAAAGAATTCATCATAAAGCGTTTTATAAGGATACTGAAACCCCTGTTTTTGAGGATATAATGACAAGGAGACTAGTAGAAAGAAAATAGATAAAAAAAATTTCATAAATCACGTTTTTATATACAAATAATACTGCATAGTAACTTAAATAGGTTACTATGCAGTGCTATTCATTTTATTATAAGTTAGACGTTTGAGTATTCACTGTATAAAAAACATCACCATAATAAGTTGTTAACCCATGAGAATATTGTGTTGGATTCACATTAGTTCCTATTTTACCAACATCAATATTCGTATAGATTAGCTCCTTATTTGGATAATTTGTGTTTTGCATGTAAATTAGTGTCCAAGCCCCTCCGTAATAAAAATTCATTTCATTCGGATCAAAACAATAGTGGTAGTTAGGCCAACCATTGTATCCATGCGCTAATAAATAGTCGTATTGATTATCCTGTGGTGTTACATCATTCGGATTGATAGGGTTGATAGGACTTGGGCCCGATTGTCCAGCTATTATAGGAAATGGGTATTGAACATTAGTTGGAATCGATCTTGTTCCTGGTGGTTGATTTGAATTAACCATCCGAAATCCACGTATATATAAATCCAATTGATCCGCCGCGTCTGAACCTATTCCTTGTCCTGCATATAGTCCACATTTCCCTAATTCTTCACCATAATACCAGTAATCTGTTGTTCCAAAAGTAAATGTAGTCGGTAAAGAGCTTTTGACACTTGCAAAATAATATGTCATGGTTAACGTGTCACCTTCTAAATGAGTAATATCTACTAATATTAGCCATTTTTCATCAGTCATAATTTCAGCATAAGCACTTGAAAGACTGTTTTTCAACTGGTTATATACATTTTCAACTTCCAAAAATTCTATCAAACCACCATCATTTTGTTCAAAATCTGAAAATACTTGACCTTTAGTAATATTCTGATAATCCAATTTCTCAAAATCAGAATATAGATAGTTTAATCCGGCTTCAATACTCCAAACCATATCGTCAATTGAAATTGGAGAAACGTTTTCTGGATTATTAAGATTCTCTAAGAACAAATTTATTTCATCTTCTGGATTTTCTAAAGAACTATAATATTTAAAACCAGTATTGGAAGATGGTCTATCTTCCTCCTCCTTATTACACGACTGACTAACAATCAATAAGATAACAGAGAATATAACTAAAATATTTATATTGTGTTTCATAATAAAC
>JAFGWF010000314.1 GCA_016937295.1 Bacteroidales bacterium | reverse complement strand
TTTCAATTTACCGGTCTTTGTTTCAAGATCATACACCTCAAAAGCGACCTTATCGCCATAAAGTTCTCGAACAGCCTTCTTAGACTCAACCTCCACCGCCTTACAAGTTGTACATCTACGCGCATTGTGAAAATAATAAACTTTTACAACTCGAGCCTCTGCAACTACCGCATTTTCAAGTTTTTGAGATTGACCATTACATGAATACCCAAAACCAAGAAGGGTTACAAACAGTAAAAAAACATTGATCGTTTTCATATTCAATTATTTAATAGTTAATAAATCTACCAATTCCTTTTCAGAAGGCAACCTGCCAGACATCACCACTTTGCCATCAACGACTAATCCGGGAGTGTGCATAATACCGTAAGACATAATATTCATAATGTCTTCTTCCTTTGAAATGGAAGCGTCAACACTTAGACGACTCACCGTTTCACGAGTCATTTTTTCTAAAGTTTTACATTTTGGACAACCTGTCCCTAAGATAATAATTTCCATATTTTTGGATTTAAGGTTATATAATTATTCTAAATCAGCAGCACATTCTTTGCTGAAATATTTTGTTTTCAACTTTAATGCAACATTAACTAAGGCAATCAACACCGGCACTTCAACAAGAGGACCGATTACGGCAGCAAAGGCTTCGCCCGAATTGATTCCAAATACCGCAATGGCCACAGCGATTGCCAACTCGAAGTTATTGCTTGCCGCAGTGAACGAAAGTGTGGTTGTTTTAGGATAATCGGCTCCAAATCTTCGACTTAGGAAGAAAGAAACAAAAAACATAACCACAAAATAAATGATTAGAGGAATGGCTATGCGCACCACATCGAAAGGAAGCTTGACAATATAATCGCCCTTTAATGAGAACATTACATAAATCGTAAAGAGCAAAGCAATCAAGGTTAAGGGGCTGATTTTGGGAATAAATTTTTCTTGATACCATTCTTTAGTTTTGATGCGAAGCAACAAAAAGCGCGTGAGCATTCCTGCTAAAAAAGGTATGCCCAAATAGATAAAAACAGATTCGGCAATTTGTGCCATTGTGATGTCCACAACGGAGGTTTGCAAGCCGAAATATCCGGGCAAAATCGTTATAAAAACATAAGCATAAACCGAGAAGAAAAGCACCTGAAAGATACTGTTGAAAGCCACCAAGCCTGCGGCATATTCTCTATCGCCTTTGGCTAAATCGTTCCAAACAATGACCATTGCGATACATCGCGCCAGACCAATCAGAATCAGACCAACCATGTAATGCGGATAATCGCGAAGGAAAAGAATGGCCAAGGCAAACATCAAAACCGGCCCAATAATCCAGTTTTGGACAAGGGAAAGAATTAAGATTTTACGGTTACGAAAAACATCTTTCAACTCTTCGTACTTCACTTTGGCCAACGGAGGATACATCATAATTATCAGCCCGATGGCTATTGGGATATTGGTGGTGCCGCTACTCATCCCGTTCCAAAAGTCGGATAATGAGGGGAAAAGTTTACCCGAAGCCACTCCAAGAGCCATGGCCAAGAATATCCAAAGCGTGAGATAGCGGTCTAAAAAGGAGAGTCTATTTTTTCGCATCGCTTAACGGCCTAATAGATTGATTATAAAAATTAGTAAAATCACGAATGATTTCATCGCGAATCCTTCTAAATTCGGAAAGAATAAACGCTTCAGTGCCAACCACTTCTGCCGGATCTTCGAAACCAATATGCAAACGATTCTGAACCTTTCCGGTAAACACGGGGCAACTTTCGTTGGCACCGGCGCAAACGGTAATTACAAAATCGAAGGCAACACCCAAAAACTCTTCTACAGATTTTGGTCGATTTTTCGACAAATCGATATTCACTTCTTGCATCACCTGAATGGCTTTGGGGTGCACTTGACTGCTTGGATTAGTACCGGCAGAATAAACCTCCAAGTTTGAATCATAAGATTTTAGAAAACCCTCAGCCATCTGACTTCGGCAGCTATTTCCGGTACAGAGAATTAGTATCTTCATAAGTCTAATTTTTTTAATTCACCTTTATTTTGATTATCAAACAATTGCGCAAACAATTCCCTTGCTTTTGCCCAGTTTTCCTTATTCAAACAATACTTGATATAAGGGGGCTCAATTTCACCTTGAATCAACCCTGCAAATTTCAATTCCTTCAGATGCTGCGAAAGAGTGGAGCGTCCGATGGGCAATTCTTCCACAAGGTCGCCACTGTAGCAGCAAGCGTTCATGGTGCTTAATTTCTTCAAAATGTATAGCCGAACAGGATGACTCATAGCTTTTGCAATCAAAGCCATCTGTTTCACCTCAGCCGTAAGTTCAATTTTATCGGTCATAATAGTTCAATTCTATATTTCGCAAAATAACGAAATGATTTTATATAAAAAACAAGAAATGTGAATGATTTTGTGAGGAGAAATTTAACATAAGTTCGATAATCAGATTAGAGCTGATGATAAGAATCGGCATATCAGACCTTAAGAAAGAGTGTGAGAGTTGTTTACATCACGTAAAAATCAAAATTCAGTTGTGCAAATTGGATACGCTTACCTTTTTAAAAAGACCTGAATCATTGAATTTTAGATGATAGAAAGGTCTCATTTTACCCCAATCGGTATAAATGACATTGTCGATTCTCACAAAGGAAAATAGTCTGTCATAATACGAAATTGTCTCACCATTAAATAATAAATAGGTCGAATCGGGAAAAAATTCAAAACCATCATTTTTAACTAATCCTACACAATTTATCCTTAAATTCTGCTTATTATCAATAAGTTTCAATACTGCTAAATGTTCCATATTAATCTTTTTCACCTCCAATTCCCAAATCAACTTATCTGTTTGTCCTATTGTAGTATCGAGGAATATGTAAAGACCTGACCAATCAATTTTTGACATTTCAATTCTATCTGTTCTATCTTTTTGAATGATTTCCTGCATTTTTTGTTGCTCTTTTTTATCATGAGTTAAATCAACGTATAAAATAAGAATCGAGGTTAAAAAGATTCCAGCGCCAATTGCAAATAATCTTTGTTTCCTTTTCTTAGCATACCCATCTCTATTCAAATACCAATCATCAAAGATGTATCTATACCAAAAAAGAGTCATAAAAATCAAATCGATAACGTCAAAACTCTCCTGATTCCTTTGTTCCAATTCACTTTCTTCCAATAACTTGATTTCCTTTCTAATTTGCTTAATTCTGAATTGAGCAAACTCAACGGTTATTCCTCTCTCAAATAACAAATCCTGGGCATAATCAACCGCTTCCTTTTGCCAATTCTGATTATCTTCATAAACAAGAAAAATCAATTCGTCATCAGAATATTCTTTTAGTCTTATATATTTCTCCATATTTATCGGTTTACAAAGCAACTGTATTATCGAAAACACATCCCCAAATCAATCCCCTCAGCGAAGACATGCCTTCAATTTTCTCCATAGTTTTGGTTTTAAGTCGATTGTGAAATTAATTTCAGTAGCAAATATAGTCAGTATTTCGAAACCGAAGGATAAACCGAAGGAAAATTCGCTTATTGAGTGGAGGCGAAATTGGGGAAAGAAGTTTCTTCTTTTTGGGATATGGAAGCCGGAGAGATGATAGTTATCGTGTGGTCGTTCATTTATTTATTAATCAATCTATTCGGATTTTGTCTATTATCAAATAAAGTAACAATCCGTATTTCACAATCCAATATGGAATAATAAATCGTGATTTGCTTAGATAAAACGGACTTTCTCAATCCGTTTGATTTTTCACTCTCTGCAAATAAAAAAGGATTGTCTTTAATCAATTTGAGTTGATTGTCAAGTAGTTGTGTAAATTTTCTAATTTCTTTATCAGTCCATCGATTTTCAAGGTAATCCATTATACCTTTTAAATTATTTAATGCCTCATCAGACCAAATGAGTTTATAAGTATTTTTCATAAATCTTGCGGGCTGTATCATCAGAGTGCGTCCGGCCTTCTTCAAAATCCAAAAGACCTCGGTTTATTGAAGCAATCTCCTCTTGGCTTAAAGATTTCCACCAATCTTTAGATTTTGTATAATCCTCTTTAATATGTCTCAATTTATCAATAATTGAATTATCATTCAGTTTTGAAATCCACTCTATTAAATCTAATTTTTCAGCTTGAATATTCATATCTAATCATTTGTACAAAATTAATCAAAAAACAATACTTAACGAATCGAATTTTTCAATGTCGTTCGAAAACCTTAACAAGAGGTTAGTAGCAACTCAATTATTCATCATTCTCTTTCGCCTTCTCAATTTTTTCAATAAAATCCTTGTTCCAATATGCTTCATCTGTAAATTTTTTATAAAGGACTAAATATCTTTTTGCTTCAGTAACTTGTTTTAAAAAAAAATAATTAATCAAAGAAATATTATAGTAACAATCTCCCCACGTAGAATCTATTGAAATACTTCTATTAAAACTTGCAATTGCAAGATACAACCACTTGTTTTGTTCATAAAATGCAGCTTTGAAATAATAATTCATCCCCAAGTCATAGTGATACTCAATGAGACCATTGGTTATTTTTGAAGTATCCAACGACAATAATTTTCTTATGGAATTATTTACAGAAAATGTGTCAACTTTTGAGCAGGATGTAGAAACCACTTGATTTCTAATTTTAATGTAGTCAATGGAGTCTGGATTTAATAACAATGAGAGAGGCAAATTGTTTGTTGAATTCTGCGCATTAACCAAAGAAGAAAATGCAAGAATAAATAGCAGTGTTAAGAAGATTCTCAATTTTTTCATTTTTCTTAATTTTTAAAGTTTTGGCCAAAATATTAAACACCTAACCAAACCAAGTAAGTTTATAACTGTCTTTCATAAATTTTGCGAGCTAAATCACCAGAATGTATTCGGCCTTCTTCATAATTTTCCCCGAATCTTTTAACTAATTTTCGTGACAGAGTAACGACAATTTGTTTTCCATATTCTACTCTATTGGGTTTCTCCATAGCTTTGGTTTTAAGTCGATTGTGTA
>JAFGWF010000313.1 GCA_016937295.1 Bacteroidales bacterium | reverse complement strand
TACTTAAACATTAATCTCATATCAGTTATTCCATTGGAAATAGAATCCGGAACTTTAACTAGATTTTGAGATTTATTCGAATTAGTTCCAAAAAAAGCACCTGATAAAGAAGTAAGCCCAAGAACTCCCCAACTTGTTACACTATCAATCTTCTCAACTCCTGAATAGGAGGAGCTGCCATTCCCATACTGCGTCAAACTCCCTCTAATACCAATGGTATAAACCCCCTCAGCAGCGTAGGTATGCGAAGCATTGCCTGAAGTGGTAATGGTATCCAATATGCCATCTCCCCAGTTTACTACTACATCTACTGTTCCTTGGAGGGGTAGCTCCATTGTAGTGCCTGATGAGTGGTTGGTGTTGATATGAATTACCATATCTGTTGCAGGGTTAATTAAATATGTCGAGTCAACTCCTCCATCAATAATTGTCCAGCCATATTTTATTGTAAGAGTATCTCTTGCTGCCTTTGAGGAAGGAAGGTATTTGCTATTTCCTCCATGGAAAGTTACATTGCTCTGTACATTTTGTATAGCAAATGAATCAAGAAGAGCAGAGAAGTTAGCTGTTGAAAGAGTTTTATTACTAAACATATAGCTCATATCAGTCACTGAACTAACACCCCAATAGCTGATATTTTGATTAAAGGAAGTGGCGTTATGAAACATATAACTCATATTAGTCACCGAACTAACATCCCAAGAGTTGATATTCTGATTAAAGGAAGTGGCATTAGAAAACATCGAACTCATATCAGTCACCGAACTAACATCCCAAGAGCTGATATTTTGATTAAAGGAAGTGGCGTTAAAAAACATAGTACTCATATCAGTCACTGAACTAACATCCCAAGAGCTGATATTTTGATTAAAGGAGCTTGCGTTATAAAACATATAACTCATATTAGTCACCGAACTAACATCCCATGAGCTAATATCCTGATTAAAAGAAGTTGCAATAGAAAACATTGCTC
This sequence comes from Bacteroidales bacterium, assembly GCA_016937295.1. Classification (GTDB taxonomy): domain Bacteria; phylum Bacteroidota; class Bacteroidia; order Bacteroidales; family UBA1556; genus UBA6267. Next base: position 21,324 of record JAFGWF010000313.1, on the reverse strand, counting down.
TCATATTTGTAACTGAACTAACATCCCAAGTGCTGATATTTTGATTAAAGGAAGTGGCGTTATAAAATATAAAACTCATATTAATTACAGAGCTAACATCCCAAGAGCTGATATCCTGATTGAAGACAGTAGCGTAACGAAACATATCACTCATATTAGTTATTCCATTAGGAATGGAATCCGGAACCTTAACTAGATTTTGAGCTTTATTTGAAAATGTACCGGCAAAAGCTCCAGTCAAAGAAGTTAATCCAAGCGTTCCCCAGCTTGTTACACTATCAATCTTCTCAACTCCGGAATAGGAAGAGCTTCCATTCCCAAACTGCGTTAAACTACCCCTAATGCCAATAGTATAAGCACCCTCAGCAGCATAGGTATGTGAAGCATTCCCGGAGGTGGTTATGGTATCCAACGAACCATCTCCCCAGTTTACTACTACATTAACAGTTCCTTGGAGAGGTAACTCCATGGTAGTCCCAGCAGAGTGATTGGTATTGATATGAATGACCATATCGGTGGCGGGGTTGGGGGTTTGCCCAAAAGTTTTAAACCCAAAAAGGGTTAAAGTCAGGATTAATAATGTAGCTATTGTTCTCATAATCAGTATTATTTAGTTGTTATTTCTATTCGATTGTGGTTTAATAAAGTAAAAACAAAAATTTTATTCTTTCATTCTAAATAAGGTATTTGCATAAAAACAGGCATTTTACCTGTTTATATTTAAAGTTTTGGGTTTGGCACAAAATCAAAGATGTCGATGATTGGCCGAAAAGGTATAGTTTCAATTTTTGGTGCGGCGTTGTCAATAAGGTCGCTAAGCCGTAAGTTTGTGGTTATTTCCACCGGTTGCCCTTTCACTATCTGATTCCATTGTTCTATAGTTGGTATGATGTAGTAGTTCAACGGATTGGCCTTAGCATTGGCACGTTGGCGGGCATTTTTCCAGTAGTAGTAGGAGTAGGCTTGCTCGTAGGTGATTGAGGTAACTAAAGACGCCTTCATTTTTTCGATTTCATCAGTAGTGGGTGGTGTGGCGCCGTAACATTTTTTGAAAAATTCCCCCAATTTGCCTTCAGGATATATCTGGATTACCTGTCGTTTATGGAAATAATTGGCATCAATATAGATCATCGATTTGTCGGTGGAATGGAAATATTTCAAAAAATCGAACTCATCAAATTTGAATTTCAGAGAATTAGCATTTAATTGGTTGCTGCTTGGCTCAATCAATTTTGAATCGGATTGCTTCAAGATGTCTCTAATGTCGTTCCGGCTTAAATCAAGTTTGGTTTCCCAGTTTATTTTATAGTATAGCGATAAATCGCCAAATTCTATCACATTTAAATATTTATCGCATTGATAATACGTCTTGTATGTTTTTGCTTTTTCCGAATTGGCAATTCCATATTCCCCTAATTCTTTCCTAACAATCGAATCGGCAACCCAGTACAGAAATTCGAAATATTCCAATTCCGTGATGCGAAATTGGTCAAATAAAATGGTTGTATCTATTTGTATTTCAAACGATTTCGCAAATTCCGCCGTTAGTTCATCCGCTTCCGGCAAACGATAGTTGACCATTAGCGATTCCTTTTTGTTATTGTTTTGAATCAACTGACGATGTTGCTTGCTGCGATAAGCAAAATAGGCTTGAATTTGATGGTATGTTAAACCAAGCACCGGATAATCAGCAAAATACGGGTGTGAATAATAATATTGGGCTAAAGCGATTTTCAAGTTAAAATCGAGTGAATCATCAAAGTAAAGCCAGAATAGAGTATTCGGATACGTATTATTTATTCTTTTTTGACCATATAAAATATCATTCCAATAATTCTTTTTTAAATAGTCCCAACCATTTTCAATTATGACCTCATTTTCAAATTCGGATTGGTCGGGAGGTGCTACTTTATATTCAAAGTTTATTTTTCCTGTGAAAATGGTTTTTTTCCGGTTCAGGCGTTCGAACTCAGGCGTAAAAATACCATAATTTCCATCTTCAAGAATCTTCTTCACTTCCGGATTTTCCCATTCGATAGGTTGTTTCCAGTTGATGTGGAAAGAAAAAATATCAGGGTTGTCGATACCTTTAACAGGGAATTGGATTGGCTCTAAGTTTTTATCAACGATATAATGATAGCCAAATTCCTTTGGGTTTTGGGCCTTTCCGAGCAAAGTATGGGCAATGGAATCCACGGTATAATCAAATAAACAGCTATAATCTTTATTGCTTACAAATTCACCAATTAATTTTGCTTTTTTTTCTTTAAACGTATAATAACCATCCCCAATCAGTTCATTTTGGTAGATGGCTACTCTATCAGGAATATACATGGATTGGTTTCTTAAAATATGAATATTTGAAGAATCCGGGCTTTTATTTGAGGAAGTAAAATATTCATATCGCGGAAATTTGAGTTTAAAAGGATAAACGCCCTCATTGTTATTAAGTTGATATAATTTATTATTCAAGTCAAAACCATAGTATTGGCCACTTAACTGGCTGATTGATAGTAGTGTCGTAAGAAATATTGATACTAATTTTGAAATCATAATAATGTATTTTAATGGGTTTTTAATCAATAGAAAAAAGTAAGCCCTTATATTTCAAAGGGCTTACAGGAGCTTGTTAGTTAACTATAAATCGTGTGTTTAAAATGCTTGTATCTGTTTTTAGATGAATAAAATAAATCCCACGATTTATTTGGTTCAGTTGCATTGTTTTGTCAAAATCAGACTTAATCTGAACAACTTCACTATAAATTAAATCACCCAAAACGGTATAAATTTCAATGGTAATTTTCTTTTCCTTGAAATGATTTGATTTGATTTTCAGAGTAAAACTGCCATTATTTGGGTTAGGGAAAAGCACTAAGGATAAGTCTTTAGAATTTGATTCCGACATTCCAATATTAGGCGATGTGTTTGTATTTACCATGTTGGATTTGTAAGAAGAATAACCTGAAGAGGCAGAGTCGTAGCTACACATATTCGGGTTTATTATTTCCAACTGATAATAAACATCGCCTGTCGGTGGATTAATGTCGGTGTAGCTGTTTAGAGTGGCAGGTAGTTGGGTAAGTAAAACCATATTAGCGCTGTCGGTGCCTCTATAAATTCGGTAGGTGCCAAAGTTAAACCCTTGATATTGATCCCAGGATAGATTCCAATAGTTATTGATGCTGGCATAAATCTTCAGGTGCATGGTTTTGTGCTCAATGCTTCGAGGACTTTCAGACCCGCAACTATCTATGGCAGAAATTTTATACCTATGCGATTGGATTTGTGGGGTTGAATTGATATCTACAAAAATGGAAGGGCTATCAGCCGACTGACTTCCAATCAAATCATATTGCCCAGCAATGAATGTTTCGCGATAAATTCTAAAGCTGTCGGTCAAATTATTTGATGAAAAATTCCATAGGATTTTGTTATGGTTAGATGCCGAATCAAAACTAACACCGCAAATTTCAGGAGCTTGTATGAGTGAGGCGTTGACTAGAAATGGTGTGGATTCTGTCACACAACCATTATTGTCGGTAACAGTTACAATATAATCGCCCGACCTTTTCACAAAGATTGATGAGCCATGTTTGCCATTAGACCACGTGTAGTCGTTGAAAAAAGTATTTACAAACAATTCTAAACTATCATTTGAACAGGGAGTAATGATTCCGTTAGATTGAATTATAGGTGTAATAGTTGAAAAAACATTCAAATTGTGTGGAGATGAGAAAACCGTACAACTACTATCGCTAATCATAATTTGATAGTTTCCAAATTGTTTGGCATAGTAGATTGGACTGGTAGCACCATTTATCAATACTCCATCTTTTAGCCATTGGAAATTCAATGTGGTATCAGGATTTTGAACAAAAAGCTTAATGCTATCCTTTGGGCAAATATGGTTTTTATTGGGCAATGCCGTAATTTGCGCCAAAATATTACATGGATTTGAAGAGCCTCCGTTGCAACTAATATAATTGGTTTTCAATAAAGTATCAAAACAAAGGGTGTTGATATTTTGTGCAACTAACTCAACGGAATAATTTCCATCAAATGAATACGTGTGGAGGGGCGAAACTTGCGTGTTCAAATTGCTGCCATCACCAAAATTCCATTTCCAAAAATAATTCGCCGGATTCGGGGTTTGATTGGTGAAAGTGGTTATAAATGGTTGAGCATTAAAGCTGGTAGGATTTGCTGAAAATGCAAGGTTGAAATCCGTTGAATTTACTGTTACAAGAATGGTATTACTCACATTGCTACATCCGGTAAGGGTGTCAGTTACCTCAACAAGGTAATTTCCCGATTGGGTGGCTTGGTAAAATGGCTGATTTGCACCGCTGATAATTGTTGAATCTTTGCGCCAAATGTAGGAATAAGCACCTGTATTGCTTACTAAGGCCACTTTCTCTCCATTGCAAATGGTGGTGTTTCCGATGGCAGAAACTGAAGCTGCTGGGGAAAGAATGGAAATATCCTTTTCGGTAACTGTTGAACTACAACTGCTTTCGGTGAGGGTTAAACTAACTCTATGAATGCTGTCGTTGTTCCAAATTATATTGTAAGGGCCTGAGCCGGATCCCGAAGCTACGGTTGCTCCCTGAAAATCCCATAAATAGTTGGTGCCAACCGGCGCAGCTCCGGCGAAATTTACAGGTATCAAATCGCCTGCACAAGCACTTATCGGCAAACTAAAATTGGAAATTAGTTCGGGTTTAACAACCACCTGAACTGTGTCGGAAAAGGTAGGACATGTGTAAGGCGCAGATACCTTGCAATAGTAATTACCTGACTGATTTGCACTTAAATAGGATAACGTGTCATTGGTTTTTATACCATTGTCGTCGTACCACTGATACTGGAAATTTAATCCTGTATTTACAAACATTATAACACTATCACCAAAACAGACAGTGGGCGTTCCAACGGTTGTTATCATGGCAAAGCCCGACAAAATATTGGTGTATTTTGAAACTTGATTTGAAACACAGCCGCTATCGGTAACTACCAAATCGACTTGAGCTAATCCAATGGAGTTCCAATGAATATTATAAGGTCCGACTCCGGAACCTGTGGAAATTATTCCTCCATGAAAATTCCAGTTATAGGCTGCATTTGGTCCTGCCTGACCGGTAAAGGTTATATTGGCTGTATCGGTGTGGCATAGGGTAGGAGATAAACTAAAATCGGCAATTGGTGCCGACACCACTTTTTGGGTTTGGCTGATGCTATTTGAACAGCCATTTATATCCGTATAAGTGTATGTTATTTGGTGGTTTCCAATGCCTGCCGATTGGGGATAGAAATAACCTTGACTTTGACTTACATAATTTCCGCTATAGATTCCTCCACTTGGAGTACCTCCACTTAGTTGTGAAAATACTGTGCTCTGGCAAACGTTGGGCAGGGTAGCAAAACTTACTGTTGGTGCAGAGGTTACAGTTGTATGCACCGTGTCGGAATTGATACAACCGTTGCCATCGGTATAGCTGTAAATTATAGTTTGCTGACCTGTAGAAACTAAGGTTGGGTTAAAAATAGAATTAGTTGTGGAACCTGAGAATATCCCCCCTGACGGAGAAGCAGAAATACTAACAGGGCCATCATTGCTACAATATTGACTGTTGAAAACGGTATTTATTGAGACAGCAGGAAGGGAATTTACAACAATATTTATCGCTGATGAACTGTTTTCACAGCCGTTAGTGTCGGTTATAACTACCGTGTAATCACCAGATTGATTGGCGGTTATACTTGACGAACTGACCCCTGTCAGGTTTGAACCGTTTTTTCGCCACTGATAGTTTAATCCGGCACCGGTGTTTGCGTTAAGGTTTACGGAAGAGCCCGAACAAAAGGTTGTGGCTCCACCGGCAGTAATATTGGCCGCAGGTAATGGATTTACTATTACAGAAATTGCTGATGAGGAATCGGAGCAATTATTAAAATTGGTTACAACCACATAGTATGATGCTGTTTGATTGGCAGTGAATGTGGGTGAATTTGCACCATTTATAATAGTTCCATTTTTCTTCCATTGGTAAACGACATTCGCTACTGAACTTGCATTTAAATTCACCGATGCGCCTTGGCAGAAGGTGGTTGCACCTCCGGCAGTTGCTGTGGCGGTTGGCAGTGGGTTTACGGTAACCGAAATTGCAGTTGAAGAATCGACGCAGGAGTTGGCATCTGTTACAACCACTTTATAATCACCACTCTCCGAGGCTGTGTAGCCGGAAGAAGTGGCGCCTGAAATGGTGGAATTATCCTTTTTCCATTGGTAACTGAGATTCGCTCCCGAGTTGGCATTTAAATTCACCGTTGCGCCTTGGCAGAAAGTGGTTGCACCTCCGGCAGTTGCTGTGGCGGTTGGAAGTGGGTTTACGGTAACTGAAATTGCAGTTGAAGAATCGACGCAGGAGTTGGTATCCGTTACAACCACTTTGTAATCACCACTCTCCGAGGCTGTGTAGCCGGAAGAAGTTGCGCCTGAAATGGTTGAATTATCCTTTTTCCATTGGTAATTGAGATTCGAACCAGAGTTGGCATTTAAAATCACCGTTGCGCCTTGGCAGAAGGTGGTTGCACCTCCGGCAGTTACTGTGGCGGATGGCAGTGGGTTAACTGTAGCTATTGCCATTACCCTATCAGAAAAATAACCAGATGAATCAATGGCGACAAAGAAAGTATCGGTTTGGGTTAAGACAGGAGTTGAATAATTTGCTCCTGTGAAAAGTACGGTTGTATCAGTTGATGAATTATACCATTTATAAACAGCAGAACCACTTGCAATACTTGCTGTTAGTGCTACCGAACCGGGGCCACAACGGGATGAGTTGGTAGCTGTTGGAGGATTTACAGATACAATTTGCATCGGCCACCCACCTTCGTGGTACAAGCTATCTATTTCATTGATTGAAAGCTCTTTATTATAAATTAAAATATCATCTATGACCCCATTAAATAAATTATTGAAAGAGCTACCAATTAATGACCTTCCTATTGTAAAAGTACCATTAGAATTCACGGATAAATCTATATATGCAGTATCCACTAGGTTATTATCTAAATAGAGTTTAGCAAGTGAATCATTATAAGTAAACACTGCATGATACCATTTGTTATGATTATAACTACCTGGTAATGTGTATTCAGCTGCATTTGATGTCCAATCTATGCAAGCAATATACTTGTCATTTTCCCAAAACCTAAAGTTTAATGCACTTGTTTGATTGTTCCCAACAACGAAAATATCACGAGCAGAACCATTTGTTGGATTTAACCATATTCCTGTTGGTTTAACCCAAGCTGAAATTGATTTTGTATTATTGCCAATTGGAAAATTTTGAATTGTACCGTGAATATAACCACCATTGAAAAAATATGCACTACTATCGTTCCCAAAACGGTCAGTAGTGAGAGTTGCTCCATACACAGTCCCGTGGTTTCCATTTCCACTTTCATCATTTGCGTTGCCATTGAATGGGTAGGAGGTAACAAGTCCATTATCACCCCACCCGCCAATATGATAAAGGCTATCTATTTCAAATTGAGTTAATGCCTTATCAAAAAACATAATATCATCAATACTTCCTTGATATTGATAATTATAACCCCCGCTACCATCTGCATTCGTAAAATGCCTGCCAAATACTAACGGGTATTGATTAGTAACAGTAAAGTTATTAATAAAATTAGCTGATGAATCTAATACACCATTTATATAAAACTCTAAGCTTGAGTTTCCTTGGTTATAGATCGCTGTAATAAACTGCCAGTCTCCTAGTATATTTGCCTGCCCAACAAATTTACTTGGACAATGGTATTTCATAAGATTGCTAAAAATATTGAAGCTATTGCAAGTTATATCTCTTCCTTTGCAAATTACATCTCCTATGTTTAGTGCTTTTTCCCAAAATGAAATCGAAAATGAAGTATTGAAGTTAAAAATGGTGTCATGATCAACCTTTATGTAATCATCTACTCCATCAAAACTATAAGCACTACTATCATTCCCAAAGCGGTCAGTAGTGAGAGTTGCTCCATACACAGTCCCGTGGTTTCCATTTCCACTTTCATCATTTGCATTGCCGTTGAAGGGGTAGTGGGCTACGAGGCCGGAGTCGAGGTTTACTGGATTGCTCCTTATGGATGTTTTTATATAAGTGCTATCAATGCTAAAACTTGCCATATCCATATAATTATCGCCATTTAAGTTAACAGGGGAATGCACCCAGCCATATTCCGTATTTACAACTATAGTATCGTTGAAAACACCGGTACCGTTGTTTAGGTATAATTTTGCCTGGTTATATTTTGTCCCATTATGTCTATTGTCCAAAATATCAAAATCACCATCGCCGTCCCAATCACAGGCATGAGACCAAGCCCCCATGTCGTTGTCGATTAAATGGTATGTAAAAACCCCTGAACCATTATTCTTCATCCAATAAAGGTAATTGTTATTATATTCTAAATTCACCAAAACATCTCTATCGCCATCACCATCAAAATCGACCAAGGAACGCACCGCAACATGGGCTGATGCTACAGGTGATGTATAAATGGTACGGTTGGAGAAAGTTGTTCCCCCGTTACCAAAAAAGACTTCCGCTTGGTATCCACTTCCATAAGCACCACACCCAACCACAACATCAAGATTACCATCATTGTTTATGTCACCAAGCTTAATAGTTCTTGTCTCTTGACCAGTATTATAGGTAGATCCATTTGTGAAAGTGCCATTTCCATTATTAAGTAAAATTGAAAAACCGTCGGGGTATCCTGCTGAAGTTACAACCAAATCGGAATAGCCATCCTTATTAATATCGCCGGCATCAAGGGTATAGCAATAGTTTCCCCAAACAGTATATAAACTATAGGCTTGAAAAGTTCCATCGCCATTACCAAGATGTACGGTTACTTTATTGCCCATATTTGTTCCGCTGCTATGCGATTGGGCAAAGTCAAGCTTCCCGTCATTATTAAAATCGGCAATTGTGGTTTGGTGAGGGAAGCTGTAGGTATTCACATAAATTGCGGAGTCAAAATTTCCGGTTCCATCGTTCAGCAAAATTGCATTTTTAGAATTGTAATAAAACCTCACCAACAAATCCGCTTTATTGTCGTTATTGAAATCACCTGTGCTGATTTCCCAGGGCGTTGAACTTAATGGGATGGTTTGAGTGGAGACAAAATCTACCTGTGCAAATGAAAAAAGGCCTCTAAATATAAGAAAAATTGTAATAATTTTATACGAATTTTTGATAAATAATTTACTTAATTTTCCACTTACTCCTTTACTCTTAGTTTTCATAATGTCGGATTTTAGTTAATAATTCTACCTAAGTTTGAATGCCCTAAAAGTATTAAGAAAGATGTATGGTTGTATCACATAAAACCGTGATGTGGGTCAAAAACAAGTAGTTTTATAGAAAAACAGGTAATTTACCTAGAGGTTCAAGGTTTGAGGTTCAAGGTTTAAGGTTTAAGGTTTAAGGTTTGAGGTTTAAAGTTTAAGGTTCAAAGTTTAAGGTTTAAGGTATGAGGTTCAAAGTTTAAGGTTCAAAGTTTAAGGTTCAAAGTTTAAGGTTCAAGGTTTGAGGTTTGAGGTTTTCCCTTAATCCATTCCTTTTTGCATAGCTTTTTTGACTAAGCCTACCACATTATTCACTTCAAATTTTAGAAAGAGATTTTTCCGGTGGGTTTCTACGGTGTTTTTACTTATTTCTAACGTTTCGGCAATTTGTGAGCTGGTATATTCTTGAATAATAAGTTTTAAAATATCGGACTCACGCTGGGTAAGTGGCACTTTTTGATATTCTCCAATAAATGCTTCTTTATTTTTTAATGTTTTTTGGACATCCTCAGAATAGAAAATCTTATTATCCTTTATTTTTCTAATGGCAAAGGGTAAATCGCTTAACACTTCGTTCTTGGAAATTATTCCATCCGGCTGATTTAGTATAAGCTTATGTAGAGTCCACGGATTGACGTGCATCGTACATATCAGCACTTTTATGGCCAATTCATTTTTGCGAATATATTCCAATAATTCAAATCCATTACAATTAGGCATGTCCAAGTCGCTGATTATTAAATCAACAGGATTATCATCAAGAGTTTTGAGTAAAAGATTGGCATCAGTAAATCCGCCAACTAATACCACATCAGGAAGTGATTTGACTAAATCCGACAAACCAAGCAAGGTTATATCGTGGTCGTCGGCAATGGCAATTTTTAATGGTTTTTTTATCATAAGCTCAATTTTTTTGCGGGTAATTCAATGCTAACAAATAAACCCTTTCCCGGAGAGGTTTCCATTTCCATGCTTCCATTATTATTCTTCACTCTAAATTCTAATGTTTTTAGACCAATGCCGGAGCTTTTTTGGTTCATGTCGAATCCGATGCCGTTGTCTTCTATTTGAAGTTGAATACGGTCGTTTGCCATTAAAAATTGAAACGTAATTTGTGTGGCTTGCGAGTGTTTTATGGCATTTGTAATTAATTCCTGCGAAATACGGTACAGTTCGACTTGCAGAGTTTCATCCAAAAATTCCCAGCCTTTTTGCGGGTGAATTATAAAATTGATATTGATTTGGCTCCTCTCTTTGATTTGATAAATATAATCTAAAATGATTTCTTTTATGCTAATATCTACAAAATCAGGAGGTATAAGGTCGCGGCTGATATTACGAACTTGCTGATACGTTTTTTCCAAATCCTTCAGCAAAAGTTCTAATTCAGTAGAAGGGTTTTGACGGAGCAAAGCATTGATATAAAGCTTTATGCCTGTCAGACTGCCCCCAACGCCATCGTGCAGTTCGCTGGCAATTCTGAGTCGCAATTCTTCTTGACTTTTACGATTGGTCTTTGCTGCTTCAATTTGATAGCGGTTGATAAGCTCGGCAATCTTATTATTGGCAAGTTCTTCATTTTTTGCTATCACTTCGTGTGTGCGCTGCACAACTTCCTTTTCTAACTTTTTGCTACGTTCTTTTAAATGATATAATCGAAGTCGGAAAATGAGATACACCATGAGTATCAACAAAAAACCAAAGCTAAAATAAGCCCAATTAGTTAGATACCACGGAGGATGAATCGTAAATTCGATGCTTTGACTTTCGTCACCCCAAACGCCGTCATGGTTTGTTGCACGCACCTCAAGTTTATAATCGCCCGAAGACAGATTCGATAGCGTTATTACGTTTTCTCCCTTGGGTAAGGATGTCCATTGAAAGCTTGAAGGCGTTAATCTAAAGGAATATTGAATCCGTTGTGTATTAATAAAGTTTAAGTCAGCTAATTCGATAGATAGCTCATTTTGAGAACTTTGAAAACTTATTTTGGTTTTTTCATCGAGGTTTGCCGCAAAGAATTGCTTATTGACAAAAAGTTGGGAAAAAACGATTTGATGCGGTTTTTTCGACCTTTTTAAGTCGTCAGGATGGAACAGAAGTAAACCATCGCTGCTGCCAAAAAGCATACGGCCATCTTGTAATCGAAGTGCTGCTCCTTCTATAAAGGTAAAGAACGGAACACCATCGCGCCTATCATAAATATCGATAAACATGGTTTTAGGGTCAATCATCACCAACCCTTTTGGCGTACCTAACCAAATATTTCCGGCATTGTCGCTCACAATCGACTTCACTTCGGCTGACGGCAACCCATTATCCGGTCCAAAAAATGAAAAAGTTCCAAGTGAAGGATTATATTTATTCAAGCCTTTGTCGCTGCCAATCCAGATAAAGCCTTTTTCATCTTCATAAATCGTATAGGCCATATTTCCACGAAATGTGTTCGCCAGAAATGGTTCATCATGAAAGTATTCGATCTTGTTTATGTATGGATTTATCTTTACAACAAAACGATAAGGTTGGTCAAAACCTAACCAAATATTTCCTTTTTTATCGGCCAATCCGCAGGTAACCAATTGACTCATCAGATGTTTCTTATCCCTGTTTAAACGTTGTATTTTATGAGTCTTTTTATGTATAGTAGAAACACCAAAACCGGTTCCAAGATAAATTACATTTTCCCCTTCTGAAAGTTGATATACGATTTCGTGGCTCAAACTTAACGGATTGTTTATGTCGTGGTGGAAGGTTTTAAAATCGGAGGTTTTTGGCATAAATAGATTCAAGCCACTCAAGGTAGCAATCCATATTTGCCCCAAACTATCACATAGTATTTCGTTAATGAAAAAGCTGCTTAATTTGCTATTTTGAGGATTAAAATATTTTAAAACTTTCCCGTCCTTAAAGGTAAAAACCCCTTGGGCAGTACCAATCCACAATACACCGTTCCTGTCGTTAGCAAGAGTTGTAATTGACTGATGAAGTTGGGAATCGTTGGACAAATATGCCACGGTTTTCCCTTGCTCAACTTCCTTATCGGAGATAAAAAAAAGTCCGTCCTTAGTGCCAATCCACAAACGGTCGTGAGTTTTTAGCAATGCTGTTATTTTGTTCTCTCCAAACAAGGTAGAATCAAAAGATGCTTTTGATTTTCCCGAGGAAAGATGGATTAGACTAAGACCATTCGTATGACCAATATAATAATGGTCTTGTAAAACTGATGGCGCTATGCGTTTTATGTTCAGGTTTATGGGAAACCTATAAAAGTCCTGTTTATCAGGAAGATACCTAAGCAATCCGAAATTAGTTAGAAAATAAAAATTAGTGTCAGCGATGAAAAAATAGTTAATCTGTTCGTTTTTAAGCATTGTTGTAGGTAAAGCATTCCCTATTTTATCCATGTCTTTGATAAAAATATAGCGATGAATTTCGCTTCTTGGAATAAAATAACTGCGTTTCTCCTTATTAAAGTCATACTGGCCGAAATGGGAAAAGAATAATTTTTGATTAAAATAGGAAAGTACGGTCACCTTCACTCCATAAAGCAATCCATTGATGAGAAAGGTTTTTAAAGTAAATCTTTCTTCCTTTTTGTCGAAATGATTAATTCCTAAACCACCCCAAGTCAACGGGTATAGATTTTTCGCTGTATCCTCAACAAAACCAATATACCAATCATTCCCATTAACTTCGTTTGAGATTGAGTTTTGTTGAAAATGAACAAATTGGTTTTTAGAATCATCGAAACGACTAAATCCCAATCCAGCCCAATAACCGACATTCATAATTTGATCAGCATCTTCGTATAAAGCCCTAACAATTGGTGACCTAAGTGTTGTTTTATCTTCACTATTGGAAATGAATTTTTGTTTAAACTTCCAATCTTCAGAAAAAACACTAATTCCACTTTTTGTTCCTATCCAAATATCCCCATTTTTTCGTTGACAAATCACTTGCACATAATTGGAAATCAAACTATTTGGATTATTTGGGATTGAGCTAATATGTTTAAATCGAACCGATGAGGCAGATAATTTGGCCACTCCATTAGCGGTAGCAAACCACATATTCCCGGCCTTATCCTCAATTATATCCCAAACCATATTCGATGGAAAACATTTAGAACATGCCGGTATCGTTTTGATTAAAGAAATACGGTTTTTTTCGGGCATATATTTGGTAGCACCTACGACATAACCTCCAATCCATATATTTCCTTGAGAATCGGAAAATGTGCAATAAAAAGATGCTAACCTAAGTTGTTTCAATACTTTATTTTTTCTATCGTAATAGAGACCTTTTCCGTTATAATCGCCAAAATAGTAGTTTCCTAAACTGTCTTTAAACATAAACGACATCTTGCTTTCGCTTAAATTGTCAACTATTCCATCAGAAACTATCTCGCTGAATTTTATATCTTTAAAGTAACGAAATTTGTTGATTGAACGATCGAAAACGGCAGGAGCTCCACGGTAAAAAATCCAAATCGAATCACCATCAAGCTGAAGGTGGTGAGCGCGGGAGGTTTCTGCACCGGAAGGCAAATGGACAAAATATTCCATTGTAGAATCTTTGAAATTGAAACGATATAAATAACCGGAAAGTGAGTTAGCCCATAAAATTCCATATTCATCAACGAGCAAAGCCGTGATAACTTGGTCGGGCATAAAAAAAGGAGAAAGAGAATCGACTCCTATTCTAATAAAATCATCCTTGAAGCGATTATAAAGGTTTAATCCTGAACTTGTTGCAACAAAAAGATTTCCTAGGCTGTCTTCGGTTATGTCGTTGATAAAATTGCCGGAAATGGAGTTAGAGTTAGTCTCCTTATTCTCATATACTTGAATTGAATAACCATCAAACTTATTCAACCCATTTTCAGTACCAAACCACATATATCCTTTGCTATCTTGAAACAAAGCAAAAGCAGAATTATGGGATAAACCGTTTTCGGTATTGTAAATTTCGAATCGAGTTTCAAAATCTTGCTCAATTGTAAGTCCGGGCAAAAAATATTGCTGCTGTCCCCATAAAGTCACGGCTAACAGATGCAAAAAAATAAAAAAAGTCTTATGAGCAATTAATCTGTGCAAAATTTCGTAAGTAAATTGGTCATCAAATATATAATAAAAATCAGAACAGTCCAATTAAAATTATTATCAGAAAGAAATTTGTCGTACTTAACGGCACGGTTGGAAATCTATGTTTGTCTAAAATGTCATTAATGGCTTACAAATTGAATCAAAATTTTGTACCATTTTATTCAAAATCAATATTTTAATTTATTGTTGTCCGAAAAAATATCAGAGATTCCTCCACCGGTTTGCAAACGGGGGAGGAATCTCATCGTCAAAGAGTATGTATCAGATTTTTTGTTGGAGTAAAAGTTTAAATTTCATCGGACAAGAGTGATTTATTATCACTAAATCCACAATAATCCTTTGAAACGATGTCTGCAAAGACCAAGTTTCATCACCATAACTTCTATAAACTGAAGTTTTTTTCCCTTTGCAAAAGGTACTTCCTTAGTAAATTCTTCCAACCATTTAGTTAAGTTTGATGGGTTTATTACAGAAACAAATGTTTAGAAAAAACGCTTGGGGGAAAATACTTAGTAGAGAGTAAAACTATATGCCTAATTCGCCATCAATTGTATTTGCTTTCAAATCTTCTTTAAGCATTCCAACATTAATTGGAGGTAAATTAATTGTGCCGAAGCCTGATAATGAGGTTAATGCAGCAATATATGATCTTATATACGGAAAAATAATAGCTGGCGCATTTATAAAAAAATAATTGTCAAGATGCTCAATGGATGTAACCTCTTTGAATTCAAAAATTCCATTAATTACGACTTTAGAGAAAAATTGTTCAGATTTATCTTTAATTTCGACTAAAAGGGTGATTTGATATTTTTTTTTGTTTTTATCAATTACACCGGATGGTGAAATACCAAACTCCATATTCATCTCCGAATCAACTATGGGAGTATATTTGATAATACTTTCAATTACATTAAACCCTATAAATCTAAAGGGAGATGGTTTTGGATTATTTAAATTCATAAATTTAAGCTGCTAAATAAAACATGCATTCTTCGCATTCATAATTGAATGAATCATTAACCGGAATTGAATTAGCTCCCATTAACTTTGGGGTATTTTGATCAGGTTCATAACAAAACTTTGCAGGATAAATTATAGGATTTGTTACTCCTATTGGATCAAACTCGTCAATAATGACTAATGTTTCATCAAAACCTTTAGTATAATAGTCATTAAATATATTGATTATTTGATTTTCAAAATCTTTATCACCATTGACCAAATCATAGGGGCTATATTCAATAACATGGCTATTATCCAAAGCATCAAATTGATACTTGTATGTGTAAGATGGAAACAAGTTTCGTAAATTTTGAATTACCCTCTGAATATATTGTTTTGAATTCATAATTATTTCTTTAGGATGTAAATTAAACCATTTGCAAGGTTGATGGCACTATCAGCGTCATCTTCTTTAATATCATGATCCTTATATATCGCGTTAATTCTCCAACGTTTTAACTTTCCAAATCTTTCGGCAAAATTACCTGAATCTTTCGGACTTTTAATCAACTTTAAAATCTCTTGAAGTATCGTAACATGTGATTTAGAGTCACTAAGTACTGTTTCTAATTGATTAGGATTCAATGCTTTTTCTAAAATATTAGCTTTTGCTAGTTGCAAACAACTAAAGTAAGCACACTGAACACTGTTGCTGTACATCTTGTTAGACATTAACAAAACTGCGGAATTAATACTTTGATTTGATTTTTGATACAGATTCATACATCTAAACCACTTGTGATTCTATAAAGTGTTACAAAAGTATTACAAAAGTGATACTTGAGACAAAAAAACATTTAATATTTCACAAAATAATCTTAGTTCGATAAATAATTAATAGAAAAAAATAGTAACGACTTACATATCAATGTATTACAAGTCAAGCCCCAAACTCCAACCACGGCGGCCATTCAGATTATATTAAGAATCAATGGGATAAACAGGCAAAAACTTTTTAAAATTGTAGGTAAATCATACTTGCTATCTTCAATACCTGGAATATATTCACCTCCACGGATATCCAAGTTAATCCTGTTTTACAATAACAAAACTATTTTTAGAACTTAACAAATTGAATAACCAGTTTTATCTCGAAGCAATAAGCTAAATAAAACTTACTACAAAATCGTTGTAAACTCGAAGTGTTCGCTAATCGACTGATAATTAGCTATTCGGTTTATCACGTCTGCAAAGAGATCGGCAGTGCTCAAGGTTTTGATTTTATCGCAGCTATTACTTTTCAACGGAATGGTATCCGTAAGAATCATTTCGGCTAAGGCTGATTCTTGAATATTCTTGTAGGCATTTCCGGATAAAACGCCATGTGTGCACATTGCCCTTACCGAGTTAGCGCCCATGTCCATGATGATTTCCGAAGCTAATTTGAGAGTTCCTGCTGTGTCAACAATGTCGTCAACTAAAACAACATCTCTGTTTTTCACATCCCCAATCACGGTCATAGAGCTTACTTCGTTGGCTTTTTTGCGCTGTTTAAAACAAATTACCAAGTCGGTGTTAAGGAATTTAGCATAAGCGGCTGCTCGTTTTGCTCCACCGGTGTCGGGGGCTCCTATGACCAAATTTGGTAAATCGAGTTTTTTGAGATAAGGAACAAAGATGGAAGAGGCATACATGTGGTCGAAGGGCACATCGAAAAATCCTTGAATCTGGTCGGCGTGCAAGTCCATCGAAACTACGCGGTCAACTCCGGCGGCGGTGAGCAGATTGGCAACCAATTTGGCTCCTATCGGCACTCTGGGCTTGTCTTTTCTGTCTTGGCGGGCAAATCCAAAATAGGGCACAACAGCAATAATTTTTCGTGCCGATGCGCGCTTTGCGGTGTCAATCATCAACAGCAGTTCGAATAAATTTTCGGTTGGTGCAAATGTCGAATTGATAATAAAAATATCACGGCCACGAACCGACTGCTCAAAGGAAGGTTGAAATTCGCCGTCAGAAAATCGTGAGAAAGTAACTTTCCCAAGTGAAGTTCCATAGCTTTTTGCAATGCGTTCTGCCAATTCGCGGTTGGCGTTGCCGGAAAATATTGTTACATGATTTGCCATAAGTCTTATAAAGTGGTTAAATAGCGGTTTAAAAAAGTAGTTGAGTAATTGCGTGGCAAAAATAATAAAAGGGGTCTATGGTTTTAAAAGAATCATGCAATTTGTTTAAGTAGTTGATAAATAAGGATATAGATTGTTGGTTATACGAAAGTTTTTTCTGCTCAAATTTATTTTTTGGAAGGTAATTCAAGTTGAAAATTATACGGCTAACCTCTTAATTTCTGGCGGTTTATTAGGTGTTTATTCTTGCGAATTTGGTAGTTTATTTTTGAAAACTTCCGGCGTTATGACGAAATTACGTCAAGCATTTAACTTCGTTTCATATATCTTTGCACTTATGCAGAATGAAACAAAAGACCTTAGAATTGGCATTGTTGGCAGCGGAAATATGGCTACCCGACTCACCAAAGTTTTCATCGACAACGGACAAAAACCTGCAACTATTCTTAGCAGCTCCGAGTCGGGAAGGCGGCTTTCGGCAACTTATTCTGTGCCTCGAATTTCACTTCCCAGCGAAGCTTCCCATGTTGATTTATGGTTAGTTTGTTTGCGAGACGATTTGCTTACTCCTGAGTTTGCAAGTCGTTTTCCTGAAGATGTTTTGCTTTGCCATACCGCCGGCTCCTTGGGGCTTGATGCTTTTGGTCATCGCAAGCGAAACGGCGTTTTTTATCCGCTTCAAACTCTTTCAAAAGAACGTGAGGTGGATTTTCAAAACATTCCCTTGTGCATCGAAGCTACTGTGGATTCTGATTTGACCCTTTTGGAAGCGTTAGCAAATCGTATTTCCGACGACGTGCGCCGTATGAATTCCGAGCAGCGCCTGACCGCACATCTTGCCGCAGTTTTTGTCTCCAATTTCGTCAATCATTTTTATAAAATTGGCAAGGAATTGTTGTTAGAAAAGAGCCTTGATTTCGATTTACTAAAACCTTTGATTCTTGAAACTGCTTCCAAAGTGTTGGAAATCAGCCCTGAAAAGGCTCAAACAGGTCCGGCAATGCGAAACGACAGTAAAGTGATGGAAAAACACCTTGAATTACTTAAAGATAATTCTCAGTTAGCTGAAATTTATAATATTATATCAAAATCAA
This sequence comes from Bacteroidales bacterium, assembly GCA_016937295.1. Classification (GTDB taxonomy): domain Bacteria; phylum Bacteroidota; class Bacteroidia; order Bacteroidales; family UBA1556; genus UBA6267. The sequence goes on along the minus strand of JAFGWF010000313.1, from coordinate 2,690 downwards.
TACAGAATGGAATTAATGGACGATCAGAAAAACTATAAAGCTCGATTAGCTCATGTAAATACGCTTATTTTCGATTTCGATGGAGTGCTTAGCGATGGAATGGTGCTCCTCAACGAGGAAGGACATTATTTGCGCCGCACTAATGTGAAGGATGGATATGCGCTTCAGCTTGCCGTCAAGAAAGGTTATCGTGTGGCTATTATTTCGGGCGCGAAAGCCGAAGGCATGTATCACCGACTTTATGGGCTGAGCCTTACCGATGTGCATCTTGGTGTGCCTGACAAAATGGTTGTTTATGAGCAGATTAAGGAAAAGTATCAACTGAAGGACGAAAACATAATTTATATGGGCGACGATATTCCCGACTTCAAAGTGATGCAAAAGGCGGGCATTGCGGCTTGTCCATTGGATGCTGCCACCGAAATTAAATCAATAAGCGATTATATTTCCGATAAAAAGGGTGGCGAAGGTTGCGCCCGCGATATCATTGAGCAAGTTTTGAAGTTGCACGGAAAATGGATGGACGATGAAGCCTTTAAATGGTAAACCCATGAATCTTAAACACATTTGGAGGCTGATTAGAGGTAATAATCTGATATTCATTGCTTTGACGATGTATTTGTTTAAATATGTTGTCATACGCGATCAGCTTTTAATCAACGGTGTTTTCTATAGTGAGAACGCTGAACACACAGCCGAAATACTCTTTCTTCTTATCGTTTTGGGCGCTGTTTTTATTGCTGCCGGAGGTTATGTGATAAATGATATAAATGATATTGCAACCGACAAAATAAATAAGCCTGAAAAGGTTTTGGTGGAAAAGGTTATCCCTAAAAAGTCGGCAATGCAACTCTATCATTTTCTGAATATTATGGGTTTGTTGATTAGTGGAATTGCTTTTTTTATTCTTGGAAAAATTACTTTAATCACCATTCCACTTTTAGCTTCCATGATGCTATATCTCTACGCAGTTAAACATAAATGCAATGGTCTCTTGGGAAATTTGTTCATTGCTTTTTCTACCTCTCTTTTGGTGGTGTTGGTTTGGTTGTTCGAATATTACCGTTTAATCATTGGAGGCGCTGATTATCAGCTTAACGACATTGGATTTCAGACAATTTTAATCGGTTATATTCTTTTTTCATTTATGCTTACCTTGCTTCGCGAATGGGCAAAGGATAGGCAAGATTTGGCCGGAGATTTAAAATCGGGTTGTCGTCATTTCATGGCAAAACGCACAGAGAAAGCTTCCTCTCTAATTTTGTTAGTCGGTTCGACTTTGTTTATCCTTTTCCTTGCAGTGTGGCAGTATTTCCTTTTTCAAAACCTTGACGGCCATATTGTTTTTGCTTCAAATTTTGTATCAATCAATGTGGTTGCATTAATTTATGTGATTCCATTGGCGTATAAAGCAAAAACGAAAGAAGATTTTGGCAGGTTGTCGTCCTTATTTAAATTGCTTATGTTTGCCGGAATATTATCCATGTCACTATTATTGATAAATTGATTTATATGAACTTGAAATTGAGAACCTTATCGAAATACAATCTGATTTTAGCCTCTCGTTCACCTCGGCGGCAAGCATTGTTGCGTGGCTTGGATTTGGATTTTCAGGTGGTTGTTAAGAATACCGATGAGTCCTTTCCTCCTGAAATACCTATTCAAGATGTGCCGGAGTTTTTAAGTAGAAAGAAGGCTGAATCGATAAATTTGCAAAAGAAGCCAAAGAAAACTATCGTTATCACAGCCGACACGGTAGTGATTTTGGATGAAGCAATTATCGAAAAACCTGCTTCGGAACAAGAAGCCAAAGAGATGCTTTGGAAGTTAAGCGGTCGTCAACATACGGTGATAACCGGCGTTTGTTTAACTTCATTGGAAAAGCAGGTGAGTTTTTCATCGGTTTCGCAGGTATATTTCAAAAATCTTAGCGAAGATGATATTAAATATTATGTCGAAAAATACCAGCCCTACGACAAAGCCGGAAGTTATGGCATCCAGGAATGGATTGGATATGTGGCCATTGAGCGCATAGAAGGGTCGTTCTATAACGTTATGGGATTGCCCACACAAAGGCTTTTTGAAGAATTGGTGAAATTTGTTGAGAATTAAATTGAAGGGGCTTAAAGCATCCCTAACTCCAATTTAGCCTCATCAGTCATCATATCTTTTGTCCAAGGAGGGTCGAAAGTAAGTTCAAGGTCAACATCCTTTATTCCGGGAATATGACTGATTTTTTCGCGCACCTCCGCCGGAAGACTCTCTGCCACAGGACAGTTAGGTGTAGTAAGAGTCATCACAATATGGGCTTTTGCTTGTTCGTCAACTTCGATTTCGTAAATCATTCCCAAAGAATAAATATCCACAGGAATTTCAGGATCATAAACAGTTTTCAATACCTGAAGTATTTGACTTTCTAAGACTAATGTATTTATAGTATTTTCCATAATTCACAGACATTAAATAAGTTAACCGGCGTTTTCGTATTTGGTTTTGAAAACTAAGGCGTACAATTTCATTTGTTTAATCATCGAATTAAGTCCGTTTGCGCGCGTTGGCGACAAATGTTCTCTCAACCCAATTTGATCTAAAAATGCCAAATCACTTTCTATTATCTCAGTAGGAGTGGAGCCGTCCAAAACTTTGGTCAAAACCCGCGCTATTCCCTTAGTTATAATGGCATCACTATC
>JAFGWF010000055.1 GCA_016937295.1 Bacteroidales bacterium | reverse complement strand
TAAAGGAGTACGGTATCTTTCTAAATCTTCTTTGCGAACTTTATCATGCCTTTTTGAATAAATTTGTTTAAAATCAAGAAGATAGCTAATCCTATTAAAGATTCTATCCGAATCAATTGGTGCTGAATAATAGTCGTCAAGGCCGGTTGAATAAGCCACTTTTCGTAGAGATTCACGGAAACCTCTGCTAATCAATATAAATGGAGTATTTGTTTGAAGAAATTTCTGGTGCTTCATTTCTTCAAAAAAAGCTATGCCATTTACGCCTTTCATAAACATATTGCAAATAATTCCATCAAATTGTTGCTGGCGGTTTTCTTCGAGCCATCGAAGCGCTTTCACGCCATTGCTTTGTATTTGCACATCAAATCGGCTGTCTGAATGCAAAGGTTCAATCAGCCCAATATCGTCACCAACAAATAAAATTTTGAACTTTTCCATAACATTAAAAGTTAGTTGCCAAATCTGGAGTAAAACAAATCACGAGTAGTCAAACGACGTTTTAGTCTGGCTTTAAGCTCTTTAGGATTAAATGGTTTTAGAATATAGTCGTCGGCTCCTAACTCAAAACAACGGATTTTATCAGCCGAATCCTCTTTACCGGAAAGCATGATAAGCGGAATATCATCAAAAAATCCACTGGCTCTCACTTCTTTGATAAAATCGAACCCGTTGAGCTGAGGCATTTCAATATCACACAGTATTATATCTGGAAGATTTCCGGCTTGCAAATCATTTAATGCGTCAAGTCCGTTATCCCACGAAGATATCTCGTATTCATCTTTAAATGTATTTTCTAATATGAATCGAATACTTTTCTCATCATCAATGGTCATAATTTTCTTCTTCATAAGATTGTGCTTTTCAGGGGTAAATACTTATCATCTATTTCTCTCGTTATGTAAAAGTCTAAAAAAATCGAAAATAACTTTAAGATTTCTAAAAGTCCGATTGCAAATATAAATCTTTAATATCATATAAAGCAACCGCCTGCCTTCGATTTATTCCATTTTAAAATAATAAATCATTGAAATCGAAGCATTAAGGATTGAATAATTATTATTTCTGTAGCATTAAAAACCCGATTTTAGTCCGTAACAAAATTTCTCAAAAAGGATTTTCCATTTTTAGCCATATTCTTGGTTTCTAATACCTACATGTTGGTATTGAATGGTTTTAATAAAAAAGTAACATTTGTTTCTTATTGATTCTACTAACAATCAAATTACAAAGTCTTGAAATTAAGCGACTTAAAAGAAGGCCAAGAAGCAATCATTTCCAAAGTTAAAGGGCAAGGCGCCTTTCGAAGGCGAATTATGGAGATGGGATTTGTGTCGGGCAAAAAAGTCAAGGTTATAAAATTTGCCCCACTAATGGATCCAGTGGAGTATAGTATAATGGGCTATGAGGTTTCCATTCGTCGTGACGAAGCCAATCTTATTGAAGTTTATCATCCTGACCAATTGCCCGAAAAAGCGATTGAAAACTATTTTGGAACTCATACTGAAGAAACTTCTCAAGACACAAAACTACCATTCAAAAAGCATATCAAAGTAGCTTTTGTTGGAAATCCGAATTGTGGAAAAACCACTATTTTCAATGCTGTTACCGGACTTAACGAAAAAGTGGGGAACTACGGGGGCGTAACGGTTGACAGTAAAACAGCGATCTACAAAAGAAACGGTCATATTTTTGAAATCACCGACTTGCCAGGTACTTATAGCCTAACAGCATATTCTCCCGAAGAGCTTTTTGTAAGAAATCACATTATCGAAGAAATGCCCGATGTGGTGGTCAATGTAATTGACGGAAGCAATTTAGAACGTAACTTATACCTTACAACCCAGCTTATCGACATGGATATCAGAGTGGTAGGTGCTTTGAACATGTTTGACGAAATGGAAAATAATGGCGACCGTCTTGATTTGGACGCCTTTTCTAAACTGTTAGGAATTCCCTTTGTTACAACGGTTGGCAAAAAAAAGATAGGTATTGACTCGTTGTTCGACAAAATTGTGGAAGTGTCGGAAGACCGGAATCCTGTGGTGCGTCATATTCATATCAATTACGGAAAATGCTTAGAAAAATCCATTGGCCTGCTTCAAGAGAAAATTAAATCGGTTGACAATCACGAAATCATTAATAAGGTAAGCAGTCGGTTTTTAACTATCAAGCTGTTAGAAGAAGACTCCCATGCTTTAGAGGTGGTGAAGCGGATGAAAAACCAAGATGAAATACAATTATTAACGCACGAACGCATTGGAAAGATTGAGGAATTTTTTAAAGACAAAGTCGAAACAGCAATAACCGATGCAAAATACGGCTTCATTGATGGAGCACTTAAAGAAACATTTCGCCAATCGAAAAAAACGGATAAGAGGGTAATAACCAAAGTAATTGATGATATCATTACCAATCGTTTATACAGTTTTCCACTCTTCATTTTTTTGATGTGGATTATGTTTCAAGCCACATTTTTCGTTGGAGCTTATCCGCAAGATTGGCTCGAATGGATTGTGAATCAGTTTGGAATCTTTGCAAGTCATCTCCTGCCCGATGGCATGGTGAAAGATCTTATTGTCGATGGAATCATTGGCGGGGTTGGTGGAGTTTTAGTTTTTTTGCCCAATATTCTCATTTTGTTTCTCTTTATTTCGATGATGGAGGATACGGGCTATATGGCGCGAGTCGCTTTTATCATGGACAAAATTATGCACCGTGTGGGATTGCATGGGCGATCTTTTATTCCTCTGCTAATGGGTTTTGGATGCAACGTGCCCGCAATTATGGCAACCCGAACCATTGAAGGCAAAAACGATAGATTAATAACCATTTTAATTACTCCATTCATGTCGTGCTCGGCTCGATTGCCGGTTTATGTACTCATTATCAGCGCATTTTTTCCCGAACACCCGGGAACCATGTTGTTTTTGGTCTATTCCATTGGAATTCTGATGGCCGGAATCATGGCCATAGTTTTTCGAAAAACATTGTTGAAAGCTAAGGAGTTACCTTTTGTGATGGAATTGCCTCCTTATCGCATTCCTACCGCAAAAACTATTGTGAAACACATGTGGTTTAAGGCGGCAATGTATCTCAAAAAAATGGCTGGCGTCATTATGATTGCTTCCTTAGTTATTTGGTTTTTAGGCTATTTTCCGAGGAATGTGGATTATAGTAAAAACTTTGATCAGGAAATGGCAATGCTTCAAGAAACAACCAAGTCGGCAATTGCCGAGTCGCCATCCGATTCGTTAGAAATTAACACTGTCTTGGAGCAACAACTAGCACTTCTCGAATTGCAAAAGGCGGGAGAGGATATTGAACAGTCCTTTATCGGAAGAATTGGCAAAGCCATTGAGCCTGTAGTACAGCCTCTTGGTTTCGATTGGCGCATGGGGGTTAGTTTGCTCACAGGAATGGCTGCTAAAGAAATTGTGGTATCCACAATGGGCGTGCTTTACCAAAGTGATTTCGAAAATGAAGGCACATCAAGCTTAGAATCCAAACTACAAATGGCTCGCTTTGAAAGTGGCCCCAGAGTGGGAGAATTGGTTTATAACAAAGCCTCGGCATTTGCTTTCCTGATTTTTATTCTTTTCTATTTTCCTTGCATTGCCGTAATCAGCGCCGTTAGACACGAAACCGGAAAATGGAAATGGGCAATTTTTGTGGCAGTTTACACCACGTCTCTTGCGTGGGTTTTTAGCTTTGCAGCTTACCAAATTGGCTTGCTATTTATCTGATAACTAACTTAATAGACTTTTTAAATCATTTTATTAATCAAATTTCACATTTCACCGCAATTTTTTTAAGGAAAATTTGTCATTATTGCCGTTTTGTTATTTTTTTCGTAACATCAATTTAACACCTACATTTTATACATCAATTTGAATGAATAAATTATTAACTTTCTGCATTTTAACAGTTTTAACATTAAATATTTTTGCTCAAAAAGGCCAAGGTTATACTCAAGGCGAAAGACCAAAAGGCACCATAAAAGGGAAGATTATTGATCATATTTCCAAGGAAGCGGTGCCATACGCAACGGTTGCCCTTTATTCCTTTAGGGACAGCAGTCTTACCACCGGCTCACTATCGACCGATGATGGAAGCTTTCAGATAGTAGATGTCCCTGCCGGAAAATACAAAATGGAAATTAAGTTTATCGGTTATGAGAAATACCTGAAAAAGGAAATTATTTTACGTCCTCCGAATTTGGATTTAGATTTGGGAATCATTGAATTACAGCATGTTGCCGGAAATTTGGATGCCGTTGAGATTGTAGCGGAAAAAACTTATGTCGAATATAAAATCGACAAAAAAGTAGTGAACGTTGGTCAGGACTTAAACTCTTCCGGTGGTTCAGCCGTAGATGCTTTAGAGAATGTTCCTTCAGTTACCGTTGATATTGATGGAAATGTAGCACTTCGCGGAAGCACAAGTTTTACGGTGTTTGTGAATGGAAAACCTACGCCTCTTGACGGCACCGATGCGTTGCAACAAATTCCGGTTGGAGCCATCAAAAATATTGAGATAATCACCAATCCCTCAGCAAAATATGATCCTGACGGACTGTCCGGAATTATCAATGTTGTGCTGAAAGAGAATGTTAAGCTTGGTTTAAATGGTATGATTAACGTTAATGCTTCCAATCGCGGAAGCTATGGAATTAACGGTATTTTTTCCTACAATATTGGCAAGTTCAATGTTTTTGTAGGTGGCAATTATAATAATTCCGTTTGGCCGGGAGAGGGCTATAATGAATTGACCACAATTGCCTATGACACCACAGAATATCGTATTACAGATTTGGACAGGGAACGAAAACGAGATCGTTATAATCTAAAAGCCGGCTTCGATTTTATTCCCAACGAAAAAAACAGTTTTACTTTTGAAGGTAGTTTTGGAGCACATGGTCATGATAAAAATTTCTCCAGTAAAATTCATGAATATAATTTACCCACATCTTACGACTATTATCTTTTTAGCGATAATCCAGGAACACATAAGTCGAATTTCTATTCATTATCAGCTAATTATGAATATAAGTTGGATAAGAATGGAAGTAATATTCAAGCATTGGCTTATTATGAAGATGAGAATGAATCCAATGAGGATAAGAGTTTAGAATACATGTCAAATGCCGATTGGTCGTTGAGAGACAGCATTTTACTTGGCAATATTACACGCGAGAAAGAATCCGGTCCTCAATATCGTTTCCAGTTAGATTTTGTGAAGAAATTTGAAAACAAATCAAAGTTTGAAAGTGGAGTTCAACTACGAATTCGCCCCCAATACAGTGAATACGAATATGAAGAATATCAAGCAGATAAGGGTTGGGTTTTACTTCCAGACTATGGAAGTAAATTAAATTTTGTGCGTGATATTTATGCGATTTACGGGATTTATGCCGGCGAATATAAAAGTTTCGGCTATCAGATTGGCTTGCGCGGAGAATACACAAATCGAAATGTTTTTGATGAAAGTCGCGATTATGATTTTAAAATCCAACGATTCGACTTGTTTCCAACAGTTCATTTTTCTAAAAAGTTCAAAAACGATCATCAGATTTTGCTGAGCTATAGTCGCCGCATCGATCGTCCGGGTGGTTGGGAATTAGAACCTTTTACTCGTTTTATTTCCAGCAATTTCCAGAGACAGGGCAACCCTGAGCTGGAGCCGGAATACACCGATAATTTTGAATTGTCGTATCAAAAAGCTATAAAACAATCTTTCGTCTCCATCGAAGGTTATTACCGCCCGACAAATAATCGAATCGCACGCATTCAAAGTATCGACTCTACAGGAATAATTACCATGACTTTTGAAAACATGGATAGAGATATTTCAACCGGAGTGGAGCTTATGGTCAACTTAAGAGTGATTAAATGGATGGATATCAATATCAGCGGGAATTACTATTATTATCAACTTTTTAGCTCAGGGACAAGTTTAGGTGAAGTGAATAATACATCAAACAATTTCGACATGCGTGGAAATTTGAACTTCATAGTTACCAAAACCACTCGCTTGCAGTTGAATGGTTTTTACCGATCGGCTTCGGTAACTGCTCAAGGTAAAAGCGCCTCCAATTATATGATTTCAGCTTCGGCTCGTCAGGAATTGTTTAAGAAAAAAGTAAGCATTTCCCTAAGAATTAATGATATATTCAACACCATGCGCCACGAATTTACCACCGAAGGAATTGGATTTACCTCCTTTAATTCGTTCACTCCCATCAACCCAACTATTACGGTTGACTTGAGCTACCGAATCAATAACTATAAAGAGAAAAAGAACGGAAATGGTGGTGATTTTGGGGAAGGCGGCGATGGAATTCTTTAAGGGAGAAATATCAAACCCCCTCCATCAATCAAGGAACCATCATATAATTCTTTGATTATTAGATGGTTTTCCTCTGCAAAGCGAAGTAAAATATCAGCGTGCCTGGTTTTTTTTAATGAACCGTTTATCAATAAACTTTCTTGCCAAATAGAACATGCTCCTCCAATAAAACCATGCTTTACCCCTTCTAATCTGATTTCGGTAGGTGGAAAGAAATATGCTCTAACCGACTTCTCAATGCCTCGGTCCGAAGTTAAAAGTGATTCTCCCCCAACTACAAGATTACAAGACACATAGCCTTGATTGAAATGTTGGATTTTTTTTCCGGCATGTGCCTCTAAAATGGAAACATCAACTAATTTTTGATTGCAGAACAAAACTTCTTCAGCATAGGTTGCGTTGTAAAAAGCTGTTTCAGGATAGCTGATTCCCAACTCTTTTTCTCCAAAAACAAAAGGGATTTGCTTCTCTATAAACTTATCAATGAGCTCTTTAGCCGAATTAGGGGCAACTATCAACTTATCAGCAGTTTTATGAAGAAATATATCGGGATGACCGCTAATGGCCGGATAAACAACGCCTGATGAAGAAAGTCCGAAAAACTCTCCCATTCCTTGTAATTCTTGCCGAATTTCTGCCGGCAACCTGCCATCACCGATAATCAACATAAAAATCATCTCCTTTCAATTGATTATCCATACTAAAATTTACAATTATATTCTTTTGATTAAAATACTGTTTATTAGACTTCTTAAAGCCAATCGCATGATTCAGTTTGTTGGCTGCTAAAAAAACTTCATTAACTATTGGCGATGGTTTTACTATTTTTTCGAATCTCAAACGCCATATCAAGCTCATTACCAATTCATTGAAATTTGGATGAAATGGACCTGCCAGAAAGCCTGAACCATTGTTTAAATCTTCGGAAGGATATAATCCGGTTCGGAGAACGGTCACTTGATTTTGATTAAAATAATTGCACAAGGTAGCACTTAAGTCCACAGCTTCATCCAAAGAAAGAGGCTTATATCTTCCTTGTTTCCACCAGTTTGCAAGAGCTGTGTCGCGAATCACTAAAGTTGGATAAATTCTTGTTTCTTTTGCTCCGAGTTTTACGATTTGTTCGGCAGTATTCAGTGCTTTGTCGCGGGTATCTTCCGGTAAACCTATCATCATTTGCAAGCCGAGAACAAGCCCGGCATCTAAAATAATCTGTGAAGCCACAATCACATGATATGGTTCGTGACCTCGATTTGCCAATTTAAGCACCTCTGCATCCATGCTTTGAGCTCCCAATTCAACATGCGTTACACCATTTTCCACCAGCATTTTCACAATTTCGGGAGTGATATAATCAGGACGGGTACTAATCCGAATACCATCAATTCGGTCTTGAGCAGTTTGCAAAGCGGCTTGCAGATAATTTCTTTGAACATCCAATGGCAATCCTGTGAAGCTACCCCCAAAAAATGCAACCTGAACCACTGAATCAACGGATGGAATTGTGCTGAGATATTGTGTGATAATATTCTGAATGTCAACACATTTTGGTATTATAGATTGTCCGGTAATATAGGATTGATTGCAAAACACACAACGATGCGGACAAGCCAACTCAGGAATGAAAATGGGGATATTATAATGCCTCATAACCACAAGATTAAGGGCTAATTGAATTATTGACCTATCAAACCACGTCCTTTTTTAACTACAGTTCCCGCTTTTAAACCTTCTTCAATAGTTCGGTCAAGAAGTCCGTTGATAAAAACTTTGCTTTTGGGAGAACTAAAATGTTTAGCCAACTCAATGATTTCGTTTAGGGTTACTTTGAGAGGAATACTGTCGAAATAGAAAATCTCGGCCATACCCATACGCAGCAGAATCAAATCCATTGTGGCAATTCGTTCAAATTCCCAATTCATGGTTTTCTTCTTAATAATCTCATCAAACTCATCCGATTTAACAATCGTGGTGCGAACTAATTTTTTCAAGAAAATCTCATCATCATCACCTTCATCAGCTTGCTCAATCACTTTATATAATGGGAAAAGGCCACGCTCAGGCTTCCATTCTTCTTTAAATAAACTGATGGTGTGAAGCACAAAGGCCAGAGCCATAAAATAATCCTCACTCCACAAGAAATACTTTTCCTCGAAAAAATCGCGCAGCACGTCATTAGGCACCATTATTTTACGAACAAACTCAGCCACAACCTCTTTGTCGTTTTGATAAGAGGCAATATCCTCATTCATGTACGTTTTGTAATAGTCCGATTCTTTCAGCTCATTAAAAGCCTTGCGAAACAATTCGTCCTCACCTCCCCAATTGATTTTCAACCGTTTATAATTCGTTTGAAAACCAATATTATGTCGCAATTGTTCGATGAAACGATTACGTACAAATCGGGTATTAGGACGAATATCTTCCTCAGTGGGTAAGTATTTATTTCGATTTTCTTCGATTCTGGCTTCGGCAAAATCAACAATTTCGATAAGGAACGAAAGCTGCCAGATATATAAATCGTAGAGTTTATCCATGTTCATTTTCAGGGTTTTCTCTGTTGTGAACAAATCGTCCGAACCTGACTGAAAATGAGCATAAATGGTTTGAAGCGCTTTTATGCGTATTTGTCTTCTATTTAACATTTAAAAAGAACCATTAAAATTTGGGACTGCAAAAGTACAATATTTTTTGCATGGCATCACAAAAATGGAATATCCCATTGCAATTCAGATACTTTTTTCAACAAATTATTTTTCTTAATAAAATTTATTTTAGCTTTGCTGATTGTTAACCACCTTAATAATCACAAGTCGTATTAAATGAAATAAGTTAAACCTTTAAAAATCATTATCATGAACACATTGAAATCCGTTTTTTTCTTGCTAATTGTGGCTCTATTTACTTCATGTTCAACACAAAAAGAGCCCACCACTCAGTTTTGGGTTAATAGTTACCAAACCACTTCCGAAGACGGTGTAAGTTCGGCATTTTTAATTCAACAAACCGACTCAATTATTCCCGGACAATGGGAAATCCTTAACAGCGGGATTGAGGACTTCGCTTTTGAAGAAGGGTTTTTATATCGTATAACTGTTTCTCGAAGCGAAAACGAAGGTCAAGCAGATTCGACACTAACCTACAAATTAGTATCAGTCGATAAAAAAATTGCCGATCACGTTACCGATCTTAATGGTAAATGGATGCTCAAACACTATGAAGGTGACACGTTGAAAATATCTTTACATGTTTTAGAACATGCCCCCTTTATGATTATTGATTTATCGAAAATGAGCATTGGTGGAATGGATGCGTGCAATAATTTTATGGGCAATATCGAATTGGTTTCTGAAACCAACATTAAATTCGGACCAATCGCTCTAACTAAAAAATTATGCCCTGAGAATCAAGTGCAAGACATTGTTTCAGAATTACTTGCAGACATCGACACCTGGACCGTGAAAGATGATTTATTAAAACTAAAAGATAATGAATCGGAAAGATTTATGCTTTTTACAAAAGAACAAGATTAACATTTTCATTATTAATTATGACCAAAAAAAGAATAAAAACGGTTGAATCGTTTCGTGAAGATTTTATCGTAAAATCCATTATGGATGAAAAACTTACTAAAGTACGGAATCCAGCAATTTTTCGAGAGTACGACTTGGATGGCAATCTTATCACCGAAATAAGCTATGGACATGGTGGCGATCTGTCGGAAAAGTATGGTTATCGTTGGGACTCAGGCAAACTTACAGAGAAGACTACCTATTTCTCTGAAGATGAGGTTGCTGAAACCGAAACATATCATTACTCGGGAGATAAAATAGATTTTATTAAAAAGACTTATGCCGAAGGTTTTGAAGAAACAATACGTTATAACTATGATAATCAAGGGCGTATAGTTTCAAAAATTACAGACGAAGATGGTGAGAAGGAATTGATTGATTATGACAATAATATTAAAAAGATTCAGCGATTTGATGAGGATGACACGCTGATGGAGGTTGTTCAACAAACATTAAACGTGGACGGAAAAGTGATAAGTGAGGTCGTGGAAATCCCAAATGAGGGTCATTTCTCGCGACATGATTATGAATATTTTCAGGATAAAATTGTCAAGCAAGCAGAAAAAGACAGAGATGGACAAACCATAAAAGAAATTGCAACTCAATATGATGACGACAAAAAACCTATTGAGATACAGACAATTGAAGGAGAAAACATTACCGTCTTAAAGATGGAATATGATGCTCAAGGAAATGAAATTGGTCAAACGGAAATCTTTAATGAAGAAATCAGTCATCAGGTGAGGCGCAACTTCGATGAATGGGGAAATGTGTTAGAAACTCATGTAGAGATTTTTGGAGAAGAGGGAATTCTGACTATGAATTATTCCATCTACTACAACTATCAGTTTTTTGAAGAAGATTAGAGCCTTTTCAGTGGGTTTTGGTTGTCGTTTTATCAGTAACAATCCGGCTAACCAATCATCTGAAAAAACTCCTCTTCCGAAATAATTTTGATTCCAAGTTTCTCAGCCTTAGCCAGTTTTGCCGGCCCCATATTATCACCAGCTAAAACAAAGTCGGTTTTGGATGAAATAGCCGAAACATTCACCCCACCGTTTAAAATGATAAGCTCCTTGAGTTTTTCGCGTTCTATGGTAAACTTTCCCGAAACCACAAATGATTTTCCAAAGAGTTTGTCGATAATTTCGCCTTCTGCTTCCATTTCCATTTTCAGACCGGCAGCCTTCAGTCTGTCAATCATTTGCACATTCGATGCGTCTTGAAAAAATGCCACGACCGACTTCGCAATACTTTCGCCAATATCTTCAACCTCAACCAATTCTGACTCTGTTGCAACCATTAGTTTATCCATCATTCGGAAATGTTGAGCCAATTTTCGCGCAACGGTTTCACCAACATATCGAATACCAAGAGAAAAAAGCAATTTGTCGAATGGACGGCTTTTTGATTTGTGAATAGACTCCACAAGATTTGTTGCCGATTTTTCTTTAAACCCATCTAATTGCATCACCTGCTCCTTAGTAATATAGTAAAAATCAGCTACATCCTTAACAAATCCCATGTCGAAAAGAGCTGCCACCGTGGCTTCACCAGCATTAATATCCATCATTTTTCGACCGATAAAATGCTCAAGTCGGCCTTTGATTTGTGGAGGGCAGTGATACTCATTAGGGCAGTAGTGATTAGCTTCGCCTTCCTTACGAATGAGTTCCGTTCCACACTCCGGACATTTCTCAATGAATCTAATTGGCTGTGAGTCAACACTTCTTTTATCCAAATTCACCCCAACAATTTTAGGAATTATCTCACCTCCTTTTTCCACAAAAACCCTATCGCCTAAACGCAAATCAAGCTCAGCCATAATGTCGGCATTGTGAACGGAAGCTCTTTTTACGGTGGTGCCGGCCAACAAAACGGGAGTAAGGTTTGCCACCGGAGTTAAGGCTCCCGTACGTCCAACTTGATAGCTAATCGACTCCAACATAGTTTCGACCCGTTCCGCTTTGAATTTATATGAAATTGCCCAGCGTGGATTCTTGGCTGTAAACCCCAATTCTTGTTGAAGTTTATAATCATTCACCTTGATAACAACCCCATCAATATCGAAATCTAAGTCTCTTCGCTGTATGTCCCAATAGTTTATGAAATCGAAAACCTCCTCCATATTTGAGGCTTTAACCATAAAATCAGGAATTTTAAACCCCCATGATTTGGCTTTTTGTAAATTTTCATAATGACTATTGAAGGGCAAGTTTTCACCAAGGATGAAATAGAGAAAGCAGTCGAGAGGACGCTTAGACACCTCAGCGGAGTTTTGCAATTTTATGCTTCCTGCGGCGGCATTTCTGGGGTTGGCAAATGGTTGTTCTCCAGCCTCAATTCGACCTACGTTGAATGTTTCGAAGCCGCTTCGAGTCATAACGATTTCGCCACGAATCTCAAAACTATCAGGCCAATCGGTGCCTCTGAGATGCAGAGGTATGCTCTTGATAGTCTTTACGTTAGCCGTCACATCATCACCCCGAACTCCATCGCCACGAGTTACCGCTCGCACCAAAAAACCATTTTCATAAACAAGCCCAATAGCCAATCCATCATATTTAAGCTCACACACATAGTCAAAATCCGAAGAGATAAGTCTGCGAATCCTGCCATCAAAATCCACTAATTCTCCCTCGCTGTAGGTGTTGCCTAATGAAAGCATTGGGTATTTATGAACTACGGTTTTAAAATCCTTATTTATTTCACCTCCCACACGCTTGGTTGGCGAGTCGGCACGTGCCCAATCCGGATGCTTTAACTCCAATTCTTGCAACTCCCTGAGCTTAATATCAAACTCATAATCAGAAATTACAGGTTGAGCAAGCACATAATATCTATAGTTATGCTCATTAAGCTCATTAGTAAGCTCATTGATACGAAAATGGTCGTCCGTCATGTCGAATAATTTCAAATTTTAAAGAATTGGCAAATTTAGAAAATTCAACTTCAAAAAGTAAGATCATCCAATCATAATTTTTTATCGTCAAAAAATTCAGCCTATTTTTACTGATTTAGCGTAATTTTGCTTTGCCTTCGTTGTCTATAGAATGTTTCAAATTGCTTTAAAAAGGTTTTTAGAAAGTCAGCGAAATAATTACCCGTTAGGTTCTTATCTATTTCAAGGATAGACCATTACAAATTTTACCTTAGTTTTTTATGACCCTTAAAACAAAGAATCGAAAACATGAAATAAAACTTACTTTAGCTTTGATGCTGCCGGTTGTGATGCTGTATATTGCACATTTTCTACCGGTAGAAGGCTTCCGTGGAACCGGATTTATTACAGGTGACATGGTTTCTTACATGGCCAATGCCAGACAACATTTCGATGAGGGACATTTCAATTTTTTCTATAGCAACCCCTTCTGTCTCGATGAAAACTGCCCCCATATTTATTTTCAACTTCAAACTCTTTTACTTTCCATTCTATTATACCTCACAGGAGCTAATCCAGGGTTAATATTTGCACTATTTGGTTTTGTTGCGCTTTTCTTTACAATAATTCTTTCTCTTAAATTCTTTAAAAACTTTGTTGGCTGGGGAACTCAATGCCATTTGCTCACTTTTATCCTGTTCATTTATGGTGGAGGAATTCTGGTCATTGCCGGCTTCTTCCATGCCATTTTTAAATACGACACACTCACCGAAATCTTGGATAATCTGTTATTTTTTGATCCGGGCGGAGGTTTTTGGATGCTAAATTTTGGACGCAACTTTGTTTATCCCACTGAAACATACTACCATTTGATAACCATCGGAATTATTTGGTCGGCCTTTATAAAAAAACACCTCTTAACCTCACTACTTTTATTGGCTTTGTCCCTCTCCCATCCATTTTACGGCATCCAGTTTTTTCTAATAATAATTTCGTGGCAAGCCGTAGAATTAATTTTGAAAACTAAGGAAAAACAATTGCCTAAAAGTCTATTCCTAAACATCTTACTAATAAGTTTCCATGTTTTTTATTATTTAGTTTGGATGAAGAGTTTTCCATCACATGCCATAATAATCAAACAATGGGAAATGAACTGGATACTTCCGGCCACAAGCGCAATCTTTGCCTATTCCTTACTTTTACTTATTTTTATTCTTCTCCTGCGAAAAAACGAAAACCGAGTTAATTTTTTTAAAGATTCCTTCAACAGGCTTCTACTCCTTTATTTTTTAATTTCCTTAGGCTTGGCAAACCATGAATTATTCATAAAGCCCATTCAGCCAATTCATTTCACTCACGGCCATATTTACATTCCTCTATTTTTAATGGTTGCAAAATATTTGGTCGATTTTTTTAATAAACAGAACTTTAAATTAAAGGTGGCAAAATGGGCGCTCTTTCTAATACTCCTCTCCGACAACCTGACCTGGTATCCGGGTATTTCGTACATCATATCCACTTATAATCCACCGGTTTCGGTAAAAATCGACAATTCCACTCGTGAAACCTTAACCTTTCTTCAAGAAAATTACAATAACGATTATATCTTAGTTAGTAATCAAAATATCAACTATTTAGCCAGCGCATACACTTCCGTAAAACCATTTTTTGGCCATGATTTTAACACCCCTTATGCCACGGCACGAAAAAAAGCTTTTAAAGAAATCACTGAAACGCATAATCTTAGCATTTTGGAAGACAGAAAAGTCGTTTTTGTCATCGAAAAAAACAATTTCGAGTTTAGAAAGGCTATTCTAAAAAACAAAAAATATAGGATTTGCCACGAAAACGAAAGCTATTATGCCATAGCGAATTAGGAAAATAACTACATCCGAAGCATTTCCTTAAGCCTTTGCAGCCCCGAGCGACTAACAGGAATATCGACCCCACTTTTTAATCGAATAGTTGAACTTCCGTCCGCATCAGATTCCAATCGGCTAATACGCTCAACACGAACAATATGCGAACGATGCACCCGAACAAAATCCCCCGAATCAAGATGTTGTTCCAGATATTTCATCGTTAAATCTTTGAGAAAACGCTCCCCACCATCAAGATGCAAAAACACATAATCATCTTGAGCTTCAATATGTTCAATTCGACTTACCGGCAGAATCTCTATATTATTATTGGTCTTGACTACAATCCGTTGAATCACCTCCTCTTGGCTTCGCGTATATTCTAACAACTTATTCATGTCGCCTTGAGGACGACTTCCCAACTTATTTAAATCCAAAGCTCTTTGCAAAGCCTGATTAAAGCGTTTTTGAGAAAATGGTTTGAGCAGATAATCCACGGCATTCACCTCAAAGGCCTTCAACGCGAAACTGTCGTAAGCTGTAGTAAAAATCACTAAAGGAATAGGCTCAATTAACTCCAACATTTCAAAACCGGTCAACTTGGGCATCTGAATATCTAAAAACACCAAATCAGGATTTAAGTCCTTGATTGCCATTGCTCCATCAAAACCATTTTCGCATTCACACAGAATTTCAATATCTTCGTGCTCCATTAAAAAACTACGAATTATCATGCGTGCCGGAGCTTCATCGTCAATGATAGCAATTTTTATTTTCTGATTATGTTTCATAACTTTCTCGTTTTAAAGGAAAGGTAAACTTTACTACAAATTGACTTTCGGTTTTTCGAAAGGAGAAATAACTATTTGAATTATAAGCAGTTTGCATTCTGAGTGCCACATTATTAAGACCCGTACCAGTTCCTTTTCGTGAAACACCGGCAGAATCGCATAAGTCGTTTGAGATTTCAAGAAGCATCGAAGCATCCGACATTTCTGAGCGAAATCGGATTTTTACCGGACTAACGGCCTCATAAACACCATGTTTAACAGCATTTTCGACAATAGGCTGTAAAATCAACGAAGGCACTTCAACGCTCATAGCATCCTGAGAAAGTTCAGAAACCACGACAATTTTATCGCCAAAACGTGCTTTTTCAATTTCCAGATAAAGCATCACATGCTCTAATTCATCTTGAAAAGGGATAAAAATATTTTTGCCAAGAATTAATGACCCGCGAAAAAAGTCACTGATTTTCACTAACATTTCGCGAGCTTTATGGCTATCTAACATCAGCATTCCCGAAACAGAATTGAGGCTGTTGAACAAAAAATGTGGATTGATTTGAGATTTGAGAGCAACTAATTCCGACTCTTTAAGCTGGGCTTGCATTTGTGACTCAACTAATTGATGATCACGTAGTTTTTCCTGATAACTCAACAAATAATAAACAGCGATTATCAGCAAATAAACCGGAAGAAAAACAAGTAACCGCCAAAGAATTGTTCGCGCAAAATCAAGATCAAACTGATGGAACAACACATTCATAAGCAACATAATCAGGCCAATCCAAAGAACAAAAACAACCGATAGTGCAATTAAATGATTGATAATCTTACTCCTAATCGGAATTTCGTCAGAAACCGTAAAACGCACCATCCACCACAAACTCAACTGAAAGACAGCCAAAGCGAAAAAAGAAATAAGTGAATCCATTGCAGCAAGCCAAGGCTCATAGTTATAAGCATTTACCAAAACAAAAGAGTGGATACTGCCAGGCAATATCCACCAAAAAAGATAAATAATCAACCATGAACCTCTCGTTACAATTGGATTTCCCATTTTAAAAACGTTTTAGTTCACCACCACCAAAAATAGCTGAGCCTCTAATTATCAGCACTCCTTCCGTAGCTTCGTCTTGTTTGTAAATTCCTTGCTTATTACTAAAACCGCCCATAATTGAATCCACTTCAACCTTAATATTCCATGAAGAAGGCACTAAAAACTCAACACCACCAAAGATAAAATTGACTTCCAACACATTCGTTCCGGCAGCTAATTTACATTTAGTCAAATCATAAACACCACCACCAAAGATTGCATTAATACGTCCACCTTTAAAGTTGTCGCTGGTAACAAAATGCTCACCGCCGCCAAAAATGTGATTCCCATCAACCATATCAATGTCCGATATTTCCTGATGATGAAACTTCGATTTAAAGGATTTTCCACATTTACCAAAACCATTGAACAACACAATGATACCGATGCCAACAAGAATTGCAGGCCAAAGCAGTTGACTTGTATTCACAGGCACGTTAAAATAAACAGGAATTAAAAAAACCAGTCCCACTAAAATTACAATTGCTCCAACGAAAGAGCCATTCTTTTTACTAATCAAAATCAACCCAATACCAATTAAGAGCATCTGCCAATTGAATAAATTGCGAAACAACTCATTAGATAGATAACCTGTTCGCTCGGCAATCAGGAGTCCGCCGGCACCAATTAACAATACAGCCGTAAAAAATCGGCTTAAAAAAGTTCCACGGGAAATGTGCATCCCGTCTTTGTCTTCAAAAAACTGCTTATGTTCTTTCATAATTAAAAATGCTTTAAAGTTTATGCGGCAAAAGTAGTTGGTCAAAAAACTATTATGATACTTTATCGGCAAACAACCATGATAAATCGGTAAACAGCAAAACGTAAAAAATTAGAAACTAAAAAACCATTTATCCGAAGAAAATGTCGCTTTACCGAACTGTTTGATACAGTTTCAGTTTTCGTTTTCCGTAATAAATCACCGCTTTATATTGAGTCAAAATATCAGAGCCCAAAACACCATCTATTTCGCGATGATTGAGCATAGAATACGCCAGATTAACATGCTCCATAGGTAAAACAACCGCTTGAAAATCAGCAAGACAAAGTTCCTTTAACTCAAATGTTTCAAACACAACCAAATGACTTTCCATGTCGCTTGTTCCCAATCCAGTGGATTTGTGAGGCGACAATTCAAACTGAAACTCCTGACTATCAATATCTAAAAGCTTCTTCACTTTTTCAGCATCAAAAACGGTCTTGCTTGCTCCGGTATCCACTAAAAGGAAAACCGGTTTTTTATTTACAGAAGCCTCCACAAAAAGATGATAGCCACCATCTTCGATTTCCACTAAATGAATTGGCAATTCGATTATTCGGCGCATCTTCTTTAAAAATTAGGTTTAAGTTTATATTTCTGATAAAAGCTTTCGATGTGAGCAACAGCTTCTTCCGGGCTGTCAACCAATTTGAAAATTGCCAAATCTTCTTCCTTAATATTACCTTCCTCCAGCATCGACTTTTTAAGCCAATCAATCAATCCGCCCCAATAATCGACCCCAACCAAAGCGATTGGAAACCGAACCATTTTGTTAGTTTGAATCAGCGTGATGGCTTCGAAAAATTCGTCTAACGTTCCAAAACCTCCCGGCATAGTGATATATCCTTGAGAATATTTCATAAACATCAACTTTCGCACGAAGAAATAGCTGAAAGTCATCAATTTATCCGGATCGATAAAAGGATTTGCCGATTGTTCAAAAGGCAAGTCGATATTCAATCCCACCGATTTTCCACCAGAAAAATGAGCGCCTTTATTTCCCGCTTCCATTATTCCAGGGCCTCCTCCGGTGATAACTCCAAAACCACGCTTGGTGAGCAAATAAGCAATCTCCTCCGCCATTTTATAATACTTATTGTCGGGCTTTGTG
Source organism: Bacteroidales bacterium (assembly GCA_016937295.1). GTDB lineage: Bacteria > Bacteroidota > Bacteroidia > Bacteroidales > UBA1556 > UBA6267. The sequence continues at coordinate 2,467 of JAFGWF010000055.1, read as the reverse complement.
CGAGCCGAACCAAAAATGGTTACGCATGGACCAATTTTAGAAAGGTTTTCAAATCCTTCAACCATTTCCGACATCACTTTAAACACCGCCCAACTGTCGTGGGTTTTGGTTTCGTGCCAGGATTTTGGATTAAAGGCTTCTTTGAGTTTTGCGCGCAAACGCACATCATGCTCGTTAAATTCGATTGACATAAAAATATTTTAAAATTAAAATTTCTTCAATTCACTGATAATATTTGCCGAAGCTTGACCGGCTCCATACAAATCTTTAGAAAAATCGATTTCATAATTCTGGTTTCTAAACGCCTGAATGATAGCAACTTTATCGGCTCCAACGGTTTGATTGAAACCATTTTCCACCAACTCCACCCACTCTGTTTCGTCGCGCAAAGTAATGCAAGGTTTACTAAAAAAGAATGCCTCCTTTTGCAAACCACCGCTATCGGTCATTACCAAGTTGCAGTTTTTTAGAAGATAAACCATCTCCAAATAGCCGATCGGATCAATAATTCTAATTCTATTTTGATTGATTTCTAAGCGATTAGCCGCTAATAATTTCTTAGTACGCGGATGCAAGGGCAAAACAACGGGCGTATCATTTCCAATCTCAGCAAACGCTTCAAAGATATTTCTAAGCCGTTGAGGATCATCCGTATTCTCAGCCCGATGGATGGTAGCCAACACAAATTGTGAAGGTAAGTCGAACTGCGGAGTGCGTGCTCTGTCAACGTAAAAAAGAGCTGCATCTTGCATCACATCGCCCGACTTAATTATTTTCGTATCGATATTTTCATAACCTTCCAACATTAGGTTTTGGATAGCAGCATCAGTCGGGCAAAAGAGAATATTGGAAATGCGATCAGTCAAAATCCGATTAATCTCTTCAGGCATTTTCATATTAAACGAGCGAAGTCCGGCCTCTACATGCGCCACCTTTATATGTAATTTTCTGGCAGCCAAAGCACCAGCAATGGTAGAATTGGTATCGCCATAAACCAAAACCCAATCCGGCTGCTCTTTAAGCAAAACCTCTTCAATCTTTTCCATCATCTGACCGGTCATCGCACCATGACTTAAACCATTGATATTGAGGTTATAGTTTGGCTTTGGAATATCCATTTCATCAAAAAACACATCCGACATATTTGCATCGAAATGTTGTCCTGTATGAACTATAATTTCCTGAATATCCGTGTGTTTAGAGATTTCGCGACTTACAGCAGCAGCTTTAATAAACTGCGGCCTTGCTCCAACAATTGTAATTATCTTCATTAATTGATTGTCAATTGGTTAATATTTCTTTTAGACATAAAATAATCTAGTATTTAAAACGCAAAGCACCTGTTGAAATGAAAACGAACGTTGCTTAAAACTTCTGCGGAATTAAAAATCAAAAATACAAAGAAAAAGCAAGAGAGAATTTGTTTTTTTCCAGATAATAAAATCAAAAAGCTACTTTTGCACCTCAAATTAAGCAATTGGCAGATGATGTTTGGAAAGTTGGCAGAAGGTAGTTTTCTCAGAAATGTAGTCATTCTCATGTTCGGCTCAGGCATGTCGCAGTTGATTCCACTACTATTTTCTCCGGTGCTGAGTCGTCTTTTCACTACGTCCGAGTTTGGAGTATTTACGGTTTTTACCACTGTAGCTGCCTTTCTGGGAGTGCTTGCTACTTTTCGCTACGACCTTGCAATCATGCTTCCAAAGAAAAAAAGTGATGCCTTCCATCTCCTCGCGCTTTCTGTTTTCATCACCTTGATTGTTTCTTTTATCATACTGATAATCACACTATTATTTGCGAAACCTATTAGCAGGCTTTTGAACACCGAAGAACTTATTCCGTGGTTGCCATTTCTGGCACTTAGCATCCTTCTACTTGGCATTTCACAATCACTAAATTTCTGGCACAACCGAAATAAATCCTATAAAACACTGTCGGCCAACATGATATCGCAATCCTCCACCACAGCGGTCGTAAGCACTGCGAACGGTTTTGCCAAAATGGACGCCGGCGGTTTGATTATTGGAAGCTTGTCCGGTCAATTAGTTTCAAGCATTTTGTATGTTTTAAAGTTTTTAAAACACGACAAACAAAGACTTAAATATATTTCGCCAAAACGGATTAAAAATCTGTCCAACAAATACATAGACTATCCAAAATTCAGTTTACCACATCGAATGGTTGACATGATTTCCATAACCGGAATTCCATTATTGCTAATGATGATTTTTACGGAGTCGGTGGTTGGACTTTATGGTTTTATGCTCCGAGTTTTAAAAGCACCGATTGGTGTACTTGCGGCAAGCTTGGGTCAAGTTTTTTATCAACAACTGAGTGAAAAAGTCAGTAAAAACCAATCCGTTAAAAGCCTTTTCCTTAAAACAATCAAAAATATTGCTTTCATCACATTACCCTTTTTTGTGCTCATCTTGATATGGGGACCGGATATATTCGCATTGATTTTCAG
>JAFGWF010000312.1 GCA_016937295.1 Bacteroidales bacterium | reverse complement strand
TGGTAGTTTTCTTTATCCTGCCATCGTGGGGATTGGCTAATGCTGCATCGACCTTAGTTGGGCAGAATTTAGGTGCAGGTTTTCCCGAAAGAGCCCAAAAATCGGTTTGGATGGCTGCCAAAGCCAATGTAATTCTGATGGGAATTATCAGCCTGGCCATGATTTTTTTTCCGGCAACTTTTATTGGAATTTTTACGAATGATGCCCTGCTTTTGCACGAAGGAGTTGTTGCTCTGCGCATTTTGGGAGGAGGCTTTTCGTTCTATGCACTCGGCATGGTAATGATTCAGAGTCATAATGGAGCAGGCGACACCTACACTCCAACATGGATTTATCTGATTAGTTTTTGGATTATCGAAATTCCCTTAGCTTACTATTTTAGTCAGGTTGTTTTTCAAAGAGTTGAGGGTGTTTATTGGGCAATTCTAACTGCGGAAGCGCTAATGAGTTTGATTGCCATGTTTGTCTTTATGCGTGGCAAATGGAAAGATATTAAGTTGTGATTAATAGAGAGTTATACAATTATTACCCTATAACTTACTTCCTTAAAACATGAAAAAACCCGTATGATTCTGCGCTTCCAAACCAAGATTCATATTTTATGGAGTAATAATAAACGCCGTCTGAAAGATTATTTGCATCAAAATCATTCTGGTAATTAGTCGTTTGAAAGACAATTTTTCCCCAGCGATTGTAAATTTCAATTTGGCAGTTTTTCAGACTTTCAAAATTGGTGATTATTAACTTTTCATTAAAACCATCTCCATTTGGTGTGATAATATTGGGCAACTCGAAAACATCGTCTTCTACTCTGATTTGCTTCATAATGGAATCCATACATCCGTGATCGCTCGTGGCAATAAGGCTGACAGTAAATAATCCTTTTTCAGAAAACACATGGTCGGGATTGAAGAGATAGGAGATATTATTACCGGAGCCAAAATCCCCGAAATTCCACTCATAAACAGCTCCTCCTGACGTGAGGTTCAGAAAGTTAGCAGTAGGATTTGACCATGGAACTATGGAGGGAGAAAAGCTGAAATCAGGCAAAGGATTGGGCCAAACTTTGGTGATAAGGTTAAACGTAGAAGTGTCCGAACAGCCGCTATCCGTAAGGGCAATAAGCGTAAGTCCATAGTCTCCTGCAACCGTGTAGGTATGTGTTGGATTAGCCTGATTACTTGTGTTGCCATCGTGAAAATCCCAGAAATAGGATGAGTTAGGTGGCTCCACATTTCCAGTAAAACTTACACTTAATGGCACGCATCCCTGACTTGTAGAAATATAGAAGCTTATCAATGGCTCAATGAGAATTTCTTTTTTTGTGGGAATCGACTTGCAGTGAGCATCTCGAACCATCAACGAAACATAATATTGACCGGAACTATTCCATAATGCTTTGCTATTGAACGTATTGGTATCGAAAACCTGATTTGGACTTTGAATATTCCAGTGGTAAGTCAAGTTTGGATTGGCACTTGTTCCTTGAAAAAAATCGATTAAAGTACTCCGACAGAGAGGATAGGAATGCGAAAAGGAGGAACTTGGCCTCGGATAAACTGTAACATGGATACTATCCGAAACCGATTGATTGGCATAAGTTGCTGTTACGGAATATGTAATGTTGTTATTTGGATATAACGGTGGATGATTTTTTCCGGCAAATCCGGTTGACCATAAAAATTGCACCGGCAAATTTCGTTTAATGATGATTTGGTCAATGCCCCAATTGGCTGTGTTTGCAGTCGTTACGCTGGTTTGAGTCCATCGAAACATGGTTGCGGCAGTTTGTGCTCCGGCAGGAAGGTTTATCAAAATGCTTTGCCATTGAATTCGATTTGGGTCGTGACCTCCATTTGGGTCGTAGGTTTCTAAGGTGGTCCAGGTTGCTCCGTTATTGGTGGAATAATCTACTTGTAATGCTTCGGTTGCTATGGCTGGTCCGTCACAAATACCGCCCGCTCCTTCCTCTCCAAAAACTAAATTATAACTAAGTTGAAAAAGTCCGGCGCTCAAATCAAGTGGTTGAGTGTAGATAAGGTTTTGTCCTCCGGCGGTGCCAACCCATAAATAAGGTGAATTGTCAGGGGAAGAGGCACATGGTTTTCCGATGAGCTGAGCGGCATTGCTCTGTAGTCCTTGCATCGTGCTGTCGTTGAAGTCGATAAACAAAGCAACGCCACAACCACCTTCTGCCTTCAACATTAAGCTATCGCCCCAACAAATCTCACTCACATCTGGCGTAATTCGCACGTCGCATTGGGCTTTCGCATTGAGAAACCCAATTATGAAAAAATAAATAAAAATTGTTTTAAGTAATGTGTTCATGTTGAATTGTCAGGAAAATCAAAAGTATAGCTTTTTCAAATGTAAAACACATTAAAAAATGGAATAGTATTTTTGGATGAAGTCGGTATTTTGGAGTCGTTTCTTACTTAACAATTACGGATTATTTCTACTTTTGCCGCTTGATATATCAAAATCCCAAACGTTTCGTTAAAGATGGGTAAGAAGTGAACCGGATGAAATATTTTTTTTTATTATTTGTTTTATTTATCACTCATGTTGTCAGTGGATTAAATTCTATTGATGACAAAAAACCTCATCAGGAAAAAAAGGACAGCTTATGGAGCACCTCTGGCGTATTTAGTTTTGGGGTAGGTCAAACTTCATTCACTAATTGGTCGGCAGGTGGTGATAATAATATCAATTTTTCGGGCAGTTTATTCTATGACCTCAACTATGCCAAAGAGGATGTTAGTTGGGCAAATAATATTGACTTAAAATATGGAACGCAGATTTTCTTAGAGAAAAAGCCTATCAAAACCAACGACCAGATTCACATGTCGTCAAAAATTGGATATAAACTTGACTCCTTGTGGAGCTATAGTTTGCTCTATAATTTTGACAGTCAATTTAGTAACGGATATAAGTATCCCAACGATTCGGTGCCAATTTCCAGATTTATGGCTCCTGCTTATTTAATGTTCGGAATCGGTGTTGATTATAAGCCACAAAAGGGACTATCTATCTTAATTTCACCTTTTACAAATAAAATCACCATCGTAAATGATGCCGAATTGTCGGCCAAAGGTGCTTTTGGTGTTGAACCTGCTGTTTTAGATACTGCCGGAAATATTCTAATTCCAGCCAGACGTTTTAAAAACGAGCCCGGCGGTTTCTTAAAAGTTCATTATCAGCACAATTTCGGGAAAGTTTTTAGCTTATCGGCACGTTTTGAGGTGTTTAGCTCCTATTTAAATGAACCTCAAAATATGGACGTCCGTTGTAATCTCAATACCATTTACAGATTCACGAAAAGAGCAGCAATAACGTTTACCTTAGATTTGATATATGACGAAGATGCTCAAATAAAGCAAGATGTCAACGGTGATGGAGTAGATGAAATTGTTGGCCCGCGAACTCAAGTGAAGGAAGCCTTAGTGCTGGCCATCACCATGAATCTCTGACAGACAAGCTACGGACATCCTTTTAACTGATTTGATAAGTTTTTTATGCCGTGTTGCTCTGCCAATTTATAATACCGACAACTGTTAGCACGATCACCAATTACGAAATAAATTTTCCCTAAATTTCGATATGCTTCCCCATAACTTGGGTTAATTTTAATAACCTGTTGTAGTTTTTCAACTGCATTTTCATAAGATTTTTTGTTAAAGTCTATCAAGCCTAAATAGTATAAAGCTTCGTAATTGGTCGAATCCACACGAATGGCCTTAGTAAAAAAACCCGATGCAGCTTCTTCATCATTTGCCTGATAGGCGCTAATCCCCTGAAGGGTAAGGGCTTTAGTTTTTTCGGAAGTAGATTCACAAGAGATAAAGAAAACAGTTGTGATTAGGATTAGAAGTAAATATTTCATTGTTTAAAGGAATTGTTGATGTGGCAAAAATACAAACAAATGTTTTTTTGGGAAGAGCTAAATGCTATAGTTTTGCCGATGCAATGTTTTTTTTGAATTATGAATTTAATCCATAATCTCAGCATCACTCTTTTTGAATGTCCAAATGAAAACAGTTATAATCGATAATTACGATTCGTTTACCTATAATCTCTTTCATTACGTTGAGATGATAACAGATAATGTGCAGGTTTTTAGAAATGATGCAATAAGTCTGAATGACATGGAACAATTTGATCGAATAATCTTGTCGCCTGGTCCGGGATTGCCTGCTGAAGCGGGCATTACGATGAAAACTATTGCACATTTTTCCGGCAGAAAACCTATTCTTGGAATTTGTTTGGGACACCAGGCAATCGTGGAGGCGTTTGGTGGTCAGCTGATTAACCTCGACAAAGTGCTTCACGGAGTTTCGGTAGAAGTGGAAATAAACAATTCCGATACGATTTTCAAAGGCTTGCCTCCAAAAATTCAAACCGGAAGATATCATTCGTTTGTGGCAGACTCAAGTTGTCTTCCTGTTGATTTAAAGGTGATTGCATCGGATGCAAATGGAACAATTCAAGGAGTTCGACATCAGCAATTTGATATTGTAGGTTTGCAATTTCATCCTGAATCTATTCTTACGGATTTTGGTTTTAGCATCATTAAAAATTGGTTTTTAATATCACATTAGCAGCCGTTTTTTTTAATAGTTTTGCCGACAATTAGATGAGCCGAATTTGTCAGTTTTTTCGGGTAAAATACTGCAATACATGTGAAATTGGCCTCGTTAATTCAAGTAATGATTTTCAATAAACCTGCGATAAATGTATTAAAATGGAAGCTTATGATTCCATTTTTTTATTTTTAAAGAACAGGTTACTAAATATTTACGTTTATGAGTAAAACATTAAATACAATCGAAGAAGCAATTGAGGAAATCCGTCAAGGAAGGATGATAATCGTTGTGGATGATGAGGATCGCGAAAATGAAGGGGATTTTATTTGTGCCGGCGACTCGGTTACTCCTGAAGTTATTAACTTTATGATAACCCATGGTCGTGGACTAATCTGTGCAGCAATCACCGAAGAACGCGCCGAAGAATTGAAATTGGATTTGATGGTGGCTCAAAACACCTCTACTCACGAAACTCAGTTTACCGTGTCGGTAGATTTGCTTGGTCACGGTTGCACAACCGGTATTTCAGCAATGGATCGCGCGAAAACAATCCTGGCACTTGCCGACCCAAAAACCAAACCGGAGGACTTAGGACGTCCGGGTCATATCTTCCCTTTGCGGGCAAAACGTAACGGCGTCATTCGGCGTGCAGGTCATACCGAAGCTGCAATCGACTTTGCTCGCCTTGCAGGACATAAACCTGTTGGCGCGTTAGTGGAAGTGATGAATGAAGATGGCTCGATGGCACGACTTCCCGAATTACTGAAAATTGCTGAAAAATTCAACATGAAAGTGGTGAGCATCAAAGATTTGATCGAATATCGTATTCGTACTGAAAGCTTAATTACTAAAGAAGAAGTAGTTTCGATGCCAACCGAATATGGCGATTTTATGCTACACGCTTATAAGCAAAATAGTGACGGCTTGCCTCAGTTGGCTCTCGTAAAAGGCGACTGGGATGAAGGTGATGAAGTGCTTGTTCGCGTTCATAGTAGTTGCGTCACCGGCGATATTTTCGGTTCGTGCAAATGCGATTGCGGCCCACAACTACATGAATCAATGAAACTTATCGAAAAAGAAGGAAAAGGAATTGTGCTCTATATGAATCAAGAAGGCCGGGGAATAGGACTGCTTAACAAACTCAAAGCATATCACCTTCAAGAGCTTGGCTTAGATACAGTTGAAGCTAACTTGCGGCTTGGATTCAAAGATGATGAACGCGACTATGGCATTGGCGCTCAAATACTTCGCAATCTTAAAGCTACTCGTATTCGTTTACTGACCAATAACCCCACAAAAAAAGTTGGACTTGCAGGATATGGCATTGAAATAGTGGAAGTTGTGCCAATCATAATCCCCCCAAGCAAACATAATTTTGTTTATCTGAAAACCAAACAAGATCGCATGGGGCATACGCTAAAATTGGACGACAAATAGTCCTTTAGATTAGGGTTCCTTGATTTGCTGACAATAATTTAATATTCGCATAAATATTTTATTATTACTTTTGAACCTTTCATTTTAAAACAGTTGGCTATGGATTACAAAGAATTTTATGTCGAATTAGGAAAATTATTGTATGCCGTTGCAAAAGCCGATGGAGAGGTGCAAGACGAGGAACTATACAGCATTTATCAAATGGTTATCAGCGACTTATCAGACGCTCTGCTTTTTGACAGAGATGACGAAGTTGATGCTTACTATACTGAATTTGAATTTGAAGCGCTCATTGATAAAAATGCCGACATGCACGTAGCTCTCAAGTCTTTTATGACCTATTTCGATGCAAACCAGCAGAATTTTACAAGTCAAATGCGCGCTACTACTCTAAAAGCGGTTGAAGCTGTGGCTATGGCATTTGAAGGAATAGTGCCGGAAGAACAGAAGGTTATCGATGAGATACGACAAAAATTAAAGAACTAAGCCAACTAATATTTAACTAAATTATTTACTAAACATTTCTAATGAAGAATACCTATTTTGACCTGATTGATCAAAGCTTCTACTTCCCACAAGAGGGATTTGACTTACGCGATGATTACCTTTCCTTTCACGGAATTTCTCTCAAATATTTGATTGAAAAATACGATACCCCTTTCCGTTTTATCTATCTTCCTAAGATTAGCGATCAGATTAAAAAAGCCAAAAATTTGTTTAATCGTGCTATAAAAAACTACGGATATAGAGGAGTGTACAACTATTGTTATTGCACAAAATGCAATCATTTTCACCACGTTATCAGCGAAGCTTTGAAACAAAAAGTCGATTTAGAAACCTCTTCTGCCTTTGATATAGACCTGATATTGAATCTATATTCGGAAGGTAAGCTCGACAAAAACCGAATCGTTGTGCACAACGGATATAAAACTGATGAATATCTCCGCAAAATCTTTGACCTTCAAGATGCCGGATTCAAAAATTCTATCATCATTTTGGATAGTATCCGTGAGTTGGATCGCATCAATGCCTTAACGACTGAGGAGCGAAAAGTTAAAATCGGCTTGCGTATGGCCATCAACGAACAAGCACAGTCGGCTTATTACACCTCACGTCTGGGAATTCGCCATACTGAAATGATCGATTTTTTTCATAAAAACATAAAAGGCCGTAAGAACATTGAATTTAAGATGCTGCATTTCTTTGTAGATAGCGGCATCAAAGACACCTTATATTATTGGGGCGAATTTCAAAAAGCTCTGAATTTGTATATCGAACTGAAAAAAGAATGTGAAACTCTGGAGTCTTTCAATCTCGGCGGAGGATTTCCCATTCGAAACCATTTGGGATTTGAATACAACTACGAATACATGATTAACGAAATTATCAAGAGCATCAAAGAAGCTTGCGATAAAGAAGGCGTGCATGAGCCGGACATTTATACAGAATTTGGCCGCTATACGGTTGGTGAATCCGGTGCAATCATTTTTAAAGTTTTGGAACAGAAAAAACAAAACGACACTGAAACTTGGTACATTATCGACAATAGCCTGATGAATACCATCCCTGATGCTTGGTCGATTCACGAAAAATTTATTCTTCTTCCCATCAACAAATGGGACAATGAATATCAACGTGTCAATATCGGCGGCATCAGTTGCGATCATTCCGACTATTACAATTCGGAAGACTTGAATCAAGAGGTGCTTTTGCCAAAAGTTGACGATAATGACCCTGAACCACTGTATCTTGGCTTTTTTCACACCGGAGCTTATCAAGATTCCATAAGTGGTTATGGCGGAATTAAACACTGTTTGATTCCTTCGCCTAAACATGTAATCATCGACCGAGACGAACGTGGAAACACCGTTGATTATGTTTATCGCGAGGAACAATCGGTAATGGAAATGTTTAAAATCTTAGGATATAAAAAACCAAATAATCAGGAGGTTAAATTATGAATGAAAGAAATTTTGGCGGAATAGATGATCAATATGCCGCCTTTAAAAACAGTAAGATCCTTTTACAATCAATACCTTATGATGGCACATCCACTTGGGGAAAAGGCGCCGATAAGGGTTGGGAGGCTTTTCTCGATGCCTGTGAAAATATGGAACTCTACGACATCGAAACGGAGACAGAGGTTTACAAGCAGGGAATTCATATCTTACCTGCCATTACGGAAGATTCCAGTCCGGAGGCCATGTTTAGCGCAGTTTATACTTCTACCAAAGAGTTGCTGAAGACTGAAAAGTTTTTGACATTTTTTGGAGGAGAGCACTCCATAAGTATCGGCATCATTAAAGCCTTTTACGAAAAATATCCCGACATCACCATCTTGCAGTTCGATGCTCACAGCGATTTGCGGCCTTCATACAACGGCACGACTTATAATCACGCTTGTGCCTTGCACGATGCTTCACTCCATTCCAACCTGATTCAAATTGGGATTCGCAGTATGGATATTGTCGAAATTCCTTTTATGAATAAGGAGAAATGCTATTTTGCCCATGAGATTTTCAATCAGACCAATTGGATGCAAGATGCTCTAAGGCAAATCACTGATGATGTGTATATTACTATTGATTTGGATGTTTTCGACCCTTCCATTATGCCTTCAACTGGCACTCCTGAGCCGGGCGGAATGTATTATAATCAGGTTTTAGACATGTTGAAATTAGTGTTTAGCGAAAGAAATGTAGTGGGTTTCGACATTAACGAACTTGCTCCAATTGAAGGCTTTAAAGCACCAAATTTTATGGCTGCTAAATTATATTATCAAATGTTAAGTTTAAAATTTCATCAATATGGAAACTAAAGGTCCAATTAGTCAATTTATTCTAAATCATTATAAACATTTTAATGCTGCAGCGTTGGTTGATGCGGCACAAGGTTATGAGAAACATCTTTTTGAAGGAAAAAAAATGATGATAACCCTCGCCGGCGCTATGAGCACCGCTGAGCTTGGTCGTTCCTTAGCTGAAATAATTCGTCAAGATAAAGTTCATATTATTTCTTGCACCGGAGCAAATCTCGAAGAAGATATTATGAATCTTGTAGCTCATAAGCATTATAAGCGTGTACCTCATTATCGCGATTTATCACCGACTGACGAGCGCGAATTGCTTGATCAGGGTTTCAATCGCGTAACGGACACTTGCATTCCCGAAGAGGAAGCTTTCCGGCGTATTCAGCACCATATTTTTAAAATCTGGAAAGACGCTGAAGAAAATGGTGAACGTTATTTTCCACACGAATTCATGTATAAACTGCTCCTGAGCCGCGTAATGGAATCGGACTATGAAATTGATCCGGCAAATAGTTGGATGTTGGCTGCTGCCGAAAAAAATATTCCGATTGTTGTGCCCGGTTGGGAAGATTCCACTATGGGAAATATTTTTGCTTCCTATATTATTAAAGGTGAATTGAAAGCCTCAACCATGAAGTCGGGCATTGAATATATGGCCTGGTTAGCCGACTGGTACACCGCTACGGCAGGCACCGATGGCATTGGATTTTTCCAGATTGGCGGTGGCATTGCCGGCGATTTCCCCATCTGCGTGGTGCCAATGCTCTACCAAGATATGGAACGCACCGATACCCCATTCTGGAGCTATTTTTGCCAGATTTCGGATTCTACAACCAGCTATGGCTCCTATTCAGGCGCCGTGCCTAACGAAAAAATTACCTGGGGAAAATTAGACATCGATACGCCCAAATTCATTATCGAATCGGATGCAACTATCGTGGCTCCCTTAATCTTTGCCTACCTCCTTGGTTGGTAAAGAAATGTTTATCCATAAACCAGCCCGAGACCTTCATTCAAATGATGGCTCGGGCTTTTTTTTTGGTTAACAAACAGAACTCCTACCTAAAAACTAATGGCGTTTCAAACAATTGTTTGTATTCAAAGTTTGAAGGGTCGTTATATAAAAAATATGCTTTTCCGTTATTGATTTTTAGTTTTTGAACATATTGCAGATTTGGGATTTTCATCGACTTCCCTAATTTTCCTTCATCTATAAACAGTTCATAAATTGTGGTAATTCCTCCTTTTGAGAATGCCGTAAAATAAGTGCCGTTTTTTGAGTCGTACAATATAGTTTCTTCCCAGCCCGGCCTCAGCGAAAAATCACTTTCCTTTTGGAAGTAAAAATTTCCATGATAATCGTATTTTTCAATGCTATTCTCTACAGTGTTGAAAATGAAAATATAACCATTTTCGGAAATGCTAATAACCGGTTTTTTATTATAAAAACACATTTCCTCAAAGCGGGCATCATGCTCACTATAACCTTCCATGGATTGCAAGCGTCCTTTATCGGAAAGACGTTCCAAACCCGCCTCATCAGCGATGGTAGTTAATTTGAATATGGCCTGAGAGTTTTCATCAACAAGGTAAAAGTCGATGACCTGATTGTCGAACCTGTCGATGCGCAAAAGAAAACGTCCGTTATAATAGCCCTCAATGGAGGCAAAGGAGTTTAGAAAAATGTCTTTATTATTGGGATAAAGTAGCAATAAACGTAAGGAATCCTGAAAAATTTGGGATGCCGTTTTTTCTTCAATAAGATGATGATTCCCGAAACAATCCTTATATAAATACTCAGGCTTGCTGATGTTTGTGGCCTTAGCGGTGTCGCCATTTTC
>JAFGWF010000311.1 GCA_016937295.1 Bacteroidales bacterium | reverse complement strand
TACCGTTCGACTTGCATGTGTTAGGCCTGCCGCTAGCGTTCATCCTGAGCCAGGATCAAACTCTTCATTGTGAATGTTTGTATTAAAATTGTCTTTCTACTGTATCCTCGCCCGCTTTTTCTTACACGCTTTGCTGCTTCAATATCTTCAAAGAACTCTCCCTCTAATTTCAACAATTATCTCGTTTCATTTTGGGGCTGCAAAGATATAAAGTTTTTTGTTTATCCAAACATTATTTTTAAAATGTTTTGGACTGCTTGTTAACTTCATGTCTTTTGTGAACTTGTTCCGTAAAACGGTCGGCAAAGGTAATTTTTATTCTTAACCATGCAATATTTTTTTGAAAATAATTCATCTTTTTTTATGTTGTTGTTTTAGTGCATTTTACACCGAATTTCCTTAATGATTTTGCCGTAAAAATCTTAAAAAACACTGCTGGTTGTTTTCAATTATCGTCAGAAAATTAGATTTTTTCGTGCACATTGAACTAAAAAAACTTTACAATTTAGTTAAAAAAAAATCACACTAATTTTCATTTTTATACTATACCTTATTAATAAGCTATCCCTGATTTTTCAAAACTATTCATTAATCAAGAAATAGATGGTAATCATGTTTTTTTACTGTTTGAATTGATTCATTATTTCAAGCACTTTGGCAATACGAGATTCAAAAGGTCCTTCTACTTCCACAAAATCATGCTTTGATTCTCTAAGATAACGAAGATACTTTGCATATAACTCTTCTCTTCGATTTTCATCCTCTCGCAATGGGTCAAAATGCCAAGGGAAGTCGGGTTTACATAACAGGAATAAATCAAATTGCTGTTGTTCGTATAAATCCACCACGATTTCCGGAATAAAACCAAACTTATCCTCACACCAAATTTTGATTACCAACATTTCTGTATCGCAAATCAGGTAAGGTTTATCACAATCGGATAGGCCATTGCTTTTAAACTGCTGTTTTCCAATGGAAACAACATCATTTATAGTGTAATTCAGATATGATTTTGCATGGAAATAATCACGCGAAAACTCGGGCACAAAGCAGGAATCTAACACTTCATGAAGGGCTTCTGCAAGTGTTGTTTTGCCGGAAGACTCGGGGCCGGTGACTGCAATTCTAACCATGACCGGATATTAACTGTTTATTCCAAGCCCTATAGCCTTTAATTGCAATTGCAAGAAAAACTAAATACTGTATTGAGGTGAGGGTCAAATCTTTGTAGAAATATAATGGAATAGAAATGAGGTCACCAACAATCCATAACGTCCAGTTTTCAATCTTCTTCTTAGCCATTAGCCACATTGCAACGAGAAATATCGATGTTGTAAGCGAATCGATATTTGGCACCTGGCTGTCGGTAAAGTTAATTAAAACGTATCGTAAAATAATGAAAAACAGCACGATGAGAATACCGATAATGATATTTTGGGCAGTTGAAGCTCTGGAAATTGGCAAGTCAACTTTTTCACCTTTGCTATGAGTCCAATTATACCAACCATAAACCGACATTAGAAAGTAAAAAGCATTGATTCCCATATCAGCATAAAGGCCATGTTTTTGGCATATATAAATGTATATCAACACATTAACAATACCGGTTGGGAAAACCAAGATATTATTTTTGGCGGCAAACCACACAGAAGCCAAACCGAACAAAACAGCAATCGCTTCAAGCCATGTGGTTTGGTAAAAGTTTTCGACTAAAACCGTCCAAATTTCCATCATTTAGGGATTTCAGTTAAATCCATATTAACAATTTTCAAAACAAAAACTGAGTCGGGATTTTCAAAGGATTTCCTTATTTCGGTTTGCAAAGCATTAAAAACAGAGTCGTAGGATCCGATAAGTTGAGTACTCATGGGATTAGTTCGAACTAAAATATCGGGATGCGTATTCAAATTCTCAATGAATTGTGAAATTGTATCTAAATAACTGTCTTTCAAAGGATAGTAACTAATATCAACTGAAATAATCATAAAAATTAAATTAAATAAACTAAGGTTTGATACAGCTTGCGAAGTAACAAAATATTAGGAAATCCTCTAATTCATTTGATTTATATTTGCAGCCTATTTTCAAATTCAAATTATGTTGAAATTCTTAAAAATATTTTTGGCCTTTTTGTTAGTTTTATTTTTTCTACCTTTTATAATATCTCCCACTTATGATTTTCCGGAACCTAACCCATTTAGAGGTGAAAAAATCTGGAATCCATACCAAGACATGACGCCGGAAAATTGGCGAAGATGCAATTTTCAGGTGCAATCGAGAGCTTGGGCGGGAGTAACCGATGGAAGAAATAACACCTTTGACAAAGTGTGGACTACCTATCATGAATTAGGTTATGATATCATTGGAATATCTGATTATCAAAAGATTAATACTCTAGCTAAAGATAGTACCGGTTTTATACCTATTTATGAGCATGGCTATAATATCCGAAAAACTCATCAGGTGAATATCGGAGCCGACAAGGTTTTATGGTTGGATTTTATGTTTTATCAAACAACAAGTCATAAACAATTCATTATCAACCTACTTCGTCAACACACCAAAGTTTTAGCGCTTGCTCATCCGGCCTTTTCGCTCGAAGGATATAGCCATGAAGATGCTGCTAAGCTTACCAACTACGACCTTTTTGAAGCTCTAAATATGCAGATATATTCGTTATCTCATTGGGATGCAGCACTTTCGGCAGGACATATTTCTTATATTTTGGCCAACGACGATGTCCACGATATCGACGACCCATTTTGGTACGGTAGAGTGATGACGGTTGTAAATGCAAAAGACATTTCAGCAGAAGACATTTACACCAGCCTTTTGAGTGGAAACTCTTACGGATTTTCTCCTTATACACCTGATTTCGACACCCAAGAGAAAAAAATAAAACGTTTCAAAAACCTGCCAATGCTGCAAAAAGTAAGTGTTGAGGGAGAACGACTTACAATTGTTGCCGATTCCGGTGTGGCTGAAATTCGATTTATTGGTCAAGGAGGCAAAATAAGAAAAACGGTAAAAAATGCAACTTTAGCTTACTACGATTTTACGGAAGAAGACAGTTATATTCGCACCGAAATTGACTATGATAGAGATGAAGTAATGTTCTTAAATCCGGTTTTCAGATATAGTGGAGAAGCTCCAAAACGACCTGAAATAGCTAAGATTAATTGGGTTAAAACAATATTATTCAACCTTTTAGCTTTTAGCATCTTTTCCTTATTGATGATATTAATTTTCAGAAGGTGGAAATAAATTACAATAAGAAATATTATCGGTTAGCTCTTCTAGTAATCCTAATTTCGTTTGCCATTCGCGCATCATTGGCTTTACTGTTGGAATTTGGCAACGATGAAGTGTATTATTGGCTCTACGCCAAATATCCGGCAATGAGTTTCTTTGACCATCCTGCAGGGCTTTCGATGGCAATTCGACTTTTCACTTTCGACCTTTACTTCGACTCCGAGTTTGCCATCCGTCTTGCATCTATTTTGCCGGCTACTTTTAATGGATTTTTAATTTATTATTTATTGAAATGGCTCAAAGGTAGCAAAGCAGGTTTTTATGGTGTAGTTATTTATTATTCAAGCATTTACACTTCTATCATTGCTGGTGTTTTCATTATCCCTGATGGCCCTCTTTCGACTCTTTGGTTGCTCGCCATCATGTTTGCTCTTCGTTGGGAAGAATCACAAAAAGCCCTGTTTTTAATTCTGGCTGCATTTTTTATCGGGTTGGCCACACTGACAAAGTATCACGCTCTTTTTCTGTGGATTGGCATTGGTTTGTACATCATTTTTTACCAAAATAAACAACTTAAAAAGCCCTCCTTATACCTTTCCATCGGCATCACACTCTTAAGCTTACTTCCAATATTAATTTGGAATAGCATGAACGACTGGCAGAGTTTTGCCTTTCACGAAAACAGAGTTGGCATCACAAATTCCATTCGATTTGATTATTTTTTCCGTGAGTTATTTGGTCAGTTTCTCTACAATAATCCAATTCTTGTGGTGTTAATTGGTTTGACTTTGTGGAAAATACGCAGCTTAAATTTTGGAAGAAATCATAAACGAATGCTTCTTCTTTTGAGTTTGCCCGCAATTTTCACTTTCCTCCTGGCCTCAGTTTTCAAGCCCACTTTGCCACATTGGTCGGCTCCCGGTTATTACCCTTTGATTATTCTTGCTGCAATTTTTCTTTCCGAACAAGCCAATAGTTATGCGAAAAAATGGCTAATCAGTTTAGCGACATTATTCCTTTTGGTGGTTGTTTTTGGCTTCTATTACATTCAAATTTGGTTGTCGTCCCCTTCAGCGAAAACAGATTTTCAAAATTTAGGTAAAAACGACCCAAGTCTTGACATGTACGGCTGGAAAAAATCGGAAGAAATTTTCAAGAATTTCATGGACACCACAAGCTTTAAAACCTCAAAAGTTGTGGCCAAAAAATGGTTCAATGCTGCCCATGCCGACTACTATATTTGCCAACCTAATAACCTCACCTTAATTGCTTTAGGTTCGTTGAACGACATCCATGAGTATCGTAGGATTAATGAAATTCGGGGTGGAATAAACGAAGGAGAAGACGCATGGTTTTTTGCATGGAGTCGTCATTTCACTAATCCTCAAATCGAGTTTTCGGACCAATTTGAAAACATTGTCCCTCAAGGAGTTTTCCCCATAGAGCGCAATGGAAAAACAGTGCAATATTTCCATATTTACTATTTAGAAAATTATCAAAATAATGATGGGCATCAATGATTTAGACTTCATAAAATCAGGATGGATGGAAAAAATAATTCAAATCTCATTTGAAGAATTTCATCAAAGAAAAGAAAATATCTCCTTAAATATCAACGATTACGCTATTCAAACCGGAATTTCCTTCGGTCATCCTCTACAAACTCTAACTTGTGAAAATACGAAACTAAGTATTGAAAACAGGATTAAGTATATTTATGTTGAGGGATTAGTTTTAGCTTTTATGAAAACCATTGATTCTCAAAGAGAATATCAGGATACGAAGTCCGAGTTCCTTAAGAAACTTTCCCTTTTTATCGAGCAATATTTGCCTAAATCCAAAACAGGGATTTTTACACTGACCCTTTCAGAAGAGGAAAAAGTTGAAAAAAAAATTGGGAAGCGAGCTCTTGCAAAATCGGATTGGAATCAACATTTTTGGCCCGGATTCTTTTACAATTTAACTCTGACCTTAGACTTATTTATTTGGGATGAATATTTGAAAACCAACCAATCGAATCAAGCCGCGAGAATAAATTGCTACAACTATTTAGAAAAAGCAGCTAAAGAAGTCCGAAAATCTATCTCAAATCAGGAAACAGTAAAGGCTTTTCAGAAGTTCTCAGAGACCCAACTCTTGCCATACATCTCTGATAATGAACACCATACCTTAGACCTTGCTTTCGAAAATATCCCACAAAACTATTCAGAATTCATTGCTCAAATTTTGGCTATGATTTCCATTTTTACGGAAAATGACTTTTCAAAAAGCTCAGAATTTGAGCAATTTTCAAATCAAACCTATTCATTAAAAACTCGGATTAAATCCATCGTATTTATCTTAAACCATTGGAAATCATTGAATTTTATTCGAACAATGACGAACTATACCGATTTGGCGAAGATGAATTTGGAATTGTTAGATCAAGTTTTTATAAAAAATCGAAATACTATTGAAAATGCAATCCAAACACATCCGAAAGTTCTTGAATTAATTCAAAAATCGAAAACGGACAGTTTGAATTTTACGGAGAAAAACGAATTTTACAAATTAGTAATCAGCCATTTATATCAATCAGAAGACATTCAGATTATTCCTGAAAATGTGATGAATTATACTATTGCCAATTTCACGAAATTAGAAATCGCAAAACATTTGGAGGTTGGAATAAATACACAAATCGGAAGGAAAAAAAGCACTATTTCTGAGTAGAAACTTCGGTATGCACTTCAGTCAGATTATTGACCACTTGAGCAAGAATCTCGTGCATAATTTGAGGGTCTTTGGAGTAGTAATCTAAATTTTCGCGCAAAATCTCCGAAGTAATTTGGTGTTTTTCAAAGAGTTTACGATAGTAAAAATCGGCAACCACTTCCGGCGACTCTGCTCCGGCTGAGGTCAATTGACTTATTGCAGCTTCCGTAAGCCGGATGTCGGTTATCACATCAGCCATTTTTTCTTCGGAAAGAAGTTGCTGAGGCTTGCCGGAAATATCCTCACGGTCCGACTTGCCAGAATTGCAGGATACTGTGATTATTAAAAGGAAAAAGAAAATTAAAAAAGGCTTCATAATAAAAAAGGAAGTCCGCCAAAAAAACGGCGGACTTCTATTAGTTTTAATCGATTATTTCAAGTTAGCCTGAGCAGCAGCGAGGCGTGCAATCGGCACACGGAAAGGAGAGCAGGAAACGTAATCCATGCCCACTTTTCCACAGAACTCAACGGAAGAAGGCTCACCGCCATGCTCACCACAGATGCCCACTTTCAAGTCGGGACGAGCAGCGCGACCGTTTTTAGTTCCCATTTCAACCAACTGACCCACACCGGCTTGATCTAAAATTTGGAACGGATCGTTTTTCAAAATACCTTTTTCGATGTAAATCGGCAAGAATTTACCTGCATCGTCACGGCTGTAGCCGAAGGTCATTTGAGTAAGGTCGTTAGTTCCAAACGAGAAGAACTCGGCATGTTTGGCAATGCTTGGAGCCATAAGAGCGGCGCGAGGAATTTCGATCATGGTTCCAACCAAATAATCGACTTTGATACCTTTTTCTGCAAACACTTGCGCGGCAGTTTCGCGTATAATTTGCTCTTGCATCACAAACTCCTCAACGGTTCCAATCAACGGAATCATAATTTCGGGTTTTGGATTTTTGCCTTCAGCTTTCAAATCGCAAGCGGCTTCGATGATGGCGCGGGCTTGCATTTCGGTGATTTCGGGGTAGGTATTTCCAAGGCGGCAACCACGGTGACCAAGCATCGGGTTGATTTCGTGGAGCGATTCCACTTTTGCTTTTACAAAGGCCACATCAACGCCTAATTTTTCAGCCATTTCGGCTTGGGTAGCGTCGTCGTTTGGAGTGAACTCATGCAAAGGTGGGTCGAGAAGACGAATCGTTACGCCGTATCCATCCATTGCGTCTAAGATTCCGTGGAAATCTTCGCGTTGGATTGGAAGCAATTTGGCTAGAGCTTTTTTCCTGCCTTCTAAGTTTTCAGCCAAAATCATTTCACGGATAGCCCAGATGCGGTCGCCTTCGAAGAACATGTGCTCGGTGCGGCAAAGGCCAATACCTTTTGCGCCAAATTCGCG
>JAFGWF010000310.1 GCA_016937295.1 Bacteroidales bacterium | reverse complement strand
TGACCGTTACCGCCAAGTGTAAGAGACCGAAACGAACAGACAATTTGCTACTAAAAGACAAAGATAAAAGACTAAATAATGAACAGCCCACGCACAAAACAGCACATTTGCAAGCTCCGACACACAAACCGATGCTTCAGCTTGCAAAAGAGCTGTTTTTTTTGCCGACGTACTCGCGGATAATGTTAAATTTGTGAGTTTTAATAACGGGAATAAATATAGATAATATAATATGAGAATTGCTGAAATACTAAAAGACTCAAACTATAAATTGACACAGTTCAATATGGTTGAGATTCAAAACCTTGAAAACAGAATTATTGTTAAGGATGTTAGAGGAAAAGCCACTCCTTATGTGAAATGTTTAGTGCGTAAAAAGGAGATAAAATTAACACCCGAAGAAGCAGTTCGGCAATTATATATCCAACTTTTAATTGATGACTTTGAGTATCCTGCTGAAAGAATGGAACTGGAATATGCTGTTTCATTTGGTCGGGAAAAGAAACGTGCTGACATTGTAATTTTCGACAAACAGCAAACGACTTCTCCTTACATAATGGTGGAATTGAAAAAGCCAAAATTAAAAGATGGAAAGGAACAATTAAAATCCTATTGTAATGCAACAGGAGCACCAATTGGAATTTGGAGTAATGGTGAATCTGTTTCATTTTATCACAGAAAAGACCCGAATTATTTTGAGGATATCCCTGCAATTCCAAAGGCAAGCGAAAAACTTTCCGACATATTATCCGAACGTTGGACTATTGAAAACCTGATTGAAAAGGATAAACTTCGTACCGAAAGGAAATCATTAAAAGATTTGGTGCTTGAAATGGAAGACGAAGTTTTGGCTAATGCTGGTGTTGATGTTTTTGAGGAACTTTTCAAATTAATTTTCACCAAACTATATGACGAGATGGAAGCAGGGAGAAATAAAACCCGACATCTTGAATTTAGAAATTACGGTGATACCGAAACAGAATTAAAAGAGAAAATCCAAAAGCTTTTTAACCAAGCAAAAACAAAATGGGAAGGTGTTTTTTCAGATGACTCAAGAATTGAACTCACAGCTTCGCATTTATCGGTTTGTGTTTCGTCTTTACAGGATGTAAAACTTTTCAACTCCAATTTGGATGTTGTTGATGATGCTTTTGAGTACCTTATCAATAAAAGCAGTAAAGGCGAGAAAGGACAGTATTTTACACCACGGTATGTAATTGACATGTGTGTGAAAATGCTCAATCCACAAGAGCATGAAACCATGATTGATTCCGCAGCTGGTAGTTGCGGATTTCCTGTACACACCATTTTTCATGTTTGGGAGCAAATTATGAAAGATGAAGGTTTAGACAAAAGCCATTTGTTTACATTAGAACAGAAACCTGCAAGATGCACCGACTATGTAAACGACAAGGTTTTTGCCATTGATTTTGATGAAAAATCGGTGCGTGTTGCTCGAACTTTAAACCTAATTGCGGGAGACGGACAAACAAATGTATTGCACTTAAATACACTTGACTGGGAACGCTGGGACGAAAAAACAAACGACGAGGATTGGCAGGATACGTATTTTGAAGGTTGGCGAAAGTTTAAAAAACTACGCACCAATAAAAATAATCAGGACTTTTCTTTTGACATTCTGATGGCAAATCCGCCTTTTGCCGGTGATATAAAGGAAAGCCGGATTTTGGCAAAATACGAATTAGGAAAAAAAACAAACGGAAAATACCAAACCAAGGTGGGGCGAGATATTTTGTTTATTGAAAGAAACCTTGATTTTTTAAAACCGGGCGGACGTATGGCGATTGTTTTGCCCCAAGGTCGGTTTAATAATTCATCGGATAAGAATATTCGTGATTTTATTGCAGAGCGTTGCCGTATTCTTGCCGTAGTTGGTTTGGATGGCAATGTGTTTAAACCTCATACTGGCACTAAAACCAGCGTTTTGTTTGTGCAAAAATGGGATGACAAACTTTGCCCCAAAGTGGAAGATTATCCTATTTTCTTTGCAACGATGCAAGAGCCAAGCAAGGACAATAGCGGTGACAAAATTTATTTGCGTAAAAAAGATTTTCCCGACAAATTCAAAATTAAGCCCGAAATTGCCCCTCCCATACAAGGTGAAATGGAACTACAAGAAAGTGTTGTGCATTATGTTGCCACACCCAAAGACCTTGACGAGTATGTTTTAGACAGCCACGACCACCTGATTGTAAAACACGACCTGTTTAATCACGATGGGAAAACACAAGATGGCATTGCAGAAGCATTTATAGAATTTGCCAAAAAAGAAAATCTCTCTTTTGTGGGAAAGCTCTAAGCCCTTTCGATGAAGCCAGATACAAGGCTTTGTTGGAAGGGCAGGAGATAAGTATTAAGAATTTAAGTGAAGTTAGATTTGACAATCCTACATTTAGGTATGACAGTGAGTATTTTAAAAAAGAATATCTTAAAATATTCTCAACTTTATTTAAAAATGACTGTGAAAAAATGTCAAATTTATCATCATGGGTTACACAAGGACCAAACCCTGTCTTTGATGAAAATGGAGAAATTCCATGCTTAACTGGACGTAATATTAATAAGGGTACAGTAAATTATAATAACCCGGATTTTGTTAATTCACTAGAATATGAAAGTTTAAAAAGGTTTCAACTAAAAAAAGGAGATACTTTAATCACTCTTAAAGGTAAGGGTTCAATAGGTAAGATTGGTTATGTAACGGATGGAAAAAAAGCTATATTTAGTAGAAACATTGGAGTTATTAGACCAAAAGGAATAGATACTGGTTTTGTTAATGCATTTATCCTTTCCAGTTTTGGTAAAAAAATCCTTGAAAGAGGGGAAACTGGTGGTACGGGTCAAAGTACATTAACAACAGAATATTTGAAAAACATTGATATTCCTAGATTCAAAATCGAGGAAAGGATTGGAAATTTAGTTAGGCTTTCAGAGCAAGTTCTGCGGAATTCACAAGAGACATACAATCAGGCAGAAACTCTTCTTATTGAAACCCTTAAATTAAAAGCTTTTCAACCAAGCAAAGAACCTGTAAATATCAAAAACTTTTCCGAATCTTTTGGTAATTCAGGGCGTTTGGATGCAGAGTATTATCAAGTGAAATATGAGGAGTTAATAAAACTGCTTAAAAAAAATGACTATTCAAGACTTTGTGAGATTGCAAAAACAAGAAGAGGAACTTTCGTGCCTGAAACATTTTATGCGCCAATTGGTAAAAGACCTTATCTCAGAGGAGCAGATATTTCATCCAATTTTATTACAACCTACTCAACTGTTTACATTGATTCTTATGATGTTAAAGAAAGAGAAAAAGTTATTGATGGTGATGTTGTTTTCTCATTAATTGGTTCTGTAGGAACTGCTGCTTTAGTTACTAAAGAATACGAAGGGAGCGTTATTTCTAATAATCTTGGTGTCTTGAGAATTACTGATAAGTCAATAAAACCCATTTATCTTCATCTTTACCTAACAAACAAAATAGTTGGTGGATTATTATTTGCACAACAAGAAATGAGAACAGCTCAACCTAAGATTTCTGACAATAATATTTATGACTTTCCTATCCCTTTGATTTCAATTGAAAAGCAACTAGAAATTGAAAAACTTGTAGAAGAAAGCTTTCAACTTAAAAAGCAATCAGAACATCTTTTAGAAGTAGCTAAAACAGCCGTAGAAATGGCGATTGAGCAGAATGAAGAAACGGCGATGAAATTCATTACCAACCAAATCAGTTAAACCATGTCAAGAAAAGCCAAGTGTCAGCATTTACTTGAAAAATCCGTTCATGCGGCATTGTCGGCTATTGAAATATACAACAAACCTGATTTCAAATACAGGGAGGAGAGTTTTTCTATTCTAATGGTCAACGCTTGGGAATTGCTGTTAAAAGCACGAATCCTTCAAAGGAATAAAAACAAACTGGAAAGCATTTATATCGTTGACCATAACAAAACAAGAAAAGACGGAGAGCCATTCAAAAAGCCAAAGTATAAAACCAGTCGTTCAGGTAATTTTCTTACAATTGATATCACCAAT
>JAFGWF010000309.1 GCA_016937295.1 Bacteroidales bacterium | reverse complement strand
ATCAACCAATTATCAAAACGATTGGGACGCCGAAAACCTTTCTGATGGCGTGTATTACTACATCTTAAACTACAAAACCATGCTTGGCATCGAAGAAAAGGTGCAAGGTACTATCACGGTTATGAGGAAAGGAAATTAATCAGAAAAGCCTCATTAACTTAGTTTTTTAAAACCATAAAGCCGCTGAAAAAATAATTTCAGCGGCTTTATTTTAAATTAGAGGTTATTATTTATTCAGAAAACCTTCTTCGCGAGCAATATATTTTTTAATATCCCTACCTTCAGGGCTCGTAAAAAACTCATCTTTAATGCGTTGAAAAGCTTTTAAAGCTTCTTCATGATTTCCAAGTGAAGAATAAACAATTCCGGCTTTCATTAAAAAAACGGGCGCTGAAAACTCGTTTGAACTTGCATTCGCAGCTTTCATATACATTTGAACAGCCTTTTCAGGATTGTCTAATTCGTCATAGGCATCACCCATTGCGCCAAGAGCCATTGGTTGAATAAGTTCGTCATCAGAGGAAAAGTCATCAAGATAATCAATAGCGTTTTCTAAAAGCTCAACTCTTGCTGCTGAAGTATCATTCATACCAAGATTTAAATAGCAAACTCCGGCATAGAAATAAGCCAGATTACCGGATTTGGTACTGCCGTAATCATCAATAATTTCTAAGAACCCCGGATTCATTCCATCACCATCAAGAGCCAATTGAAAAGAATCGGTATTGAAATATGCCTCAGCATAATGAATAGCGTTGAATGCTTTAATTTCTTTTGGTTTAATAATGTATTTATTATAACCCATAACCACTAAAACCAAAACAACTATACCGCTAATTACATAGCTTATCATTTTCCGGTTGTTTTCGATAAATTGTTCTGTTTTTCCTAATGCCTGTTCAACAGATGCAAGTTGGTCTTCGGTTTTGTCAATTTTCTTGGCCATATTTAATTCGTATTATAAAAAGTGCGCAAAAGTAAAATTATTTTCTTAAAAGTTGGAATTTAAATAATTGATGAAACTATCGTCTTCTGTCGGTTGAAGTCTTTCGCTTTTTAGGGGCTACGGATTTCTTTACAGGTTTTCTCTTTTTCAAATTAGCTTTAGCTTGCAACTCAGCCTCTTCAGCTTTTACTTGTTTCAATATTTCATTAGCCGAAACTAACTCTATATCAGAAGGAAGTAAGATTTTGCCCTCAGTCATGTGAAGAATATGAGCGGCAATCTGCTCGTCGCTAATAATATCTTTATTCCATACTATATACTTAATTTTCAATTGATTAGCTGTATGAATTAAAAGCGCCTGTTTTTCATCACTATCTTCCATATCCGCTATGTCGCGCAAAGCTTTTTCCATATTTCTGCCATAGAATCTATACTTGATATGATTATCATTATATGGAATGCGTTCAGGTTTCTTGGAGTGTACATCTTCGGTTAACACTTCATACGGAAAATCAATATCCATCTTATAACCACTAATAATATTCAAGTGGTTCCAAAGCTTTAGATAATATTCGTCATTAGGATTTGGTGTTGGATTCAACTGCTCCATGACACTAACAATAATATAAGCCAGACGAGTACGTCTTGCGCGGTCGTCAATTCCTAAGGCATAGTTTACCATTTTCTGTACATTACGACCATATTCTTTAATAATTAAATCCGGTCGTTCAGTATTATAGTCTTTTTCCATTGAGTTAAATTTAGGTCGGCAAAAATACTAAAAATCACTACACTAAAACATTTTAAGTATGGTTTGTGATTACCTAAAAATATCCTAATTGTTTACAAAATAATCAGTTTTAGTAACTAATCAGTTTCAAAACTATAAAATAACATAAGTCAACCGAAGCACATTCTATGTTTGACACTGATTAGTTACCATAAAAAATAACCAAAACTTAAATTTTTGCCCATTTTGTTTAAAAAAATGACAAAACAGAAATGATAAAACAAACCACTTAGCCAAGAAAACGAATAAATATTGATGATATACTGAGAAAAAACAAATTATTTAAAAATATTTGCAGATAACCGAATTTTATTAACTTTGTGTGTAATTTTTAACAAGCGAAATAGACTATGACAACCATTAGTGAAACTGTAAACGAGATTGTTAGCCGCAAACCCTTTTTGGAAGAAACCCTTGCCTCTGGCCTTATTAATCTCTCATCCTTAGCTCGAGAAATTCAACCCGAAGTGTGTGAGAAATTAAACAAGGATGTAAAGCATGGTGCCATTGTAATGGCGCTCAAGCGATTAAAACCCACCATTAACTTCCAGATAAACCACCGTGTGAAAAAGGTGATTAACCTTTTAGGCGACATAATTGTTCGTAGTAATTTGGTTGATTTTACCTTTCGCAATACCCCTACTTTGATAGCTGCTCAAACCAAACTTTTAGAGCGTATCAGTCATCGAGACGATGTGTTTTTTACTTTTTCCAAAGGTATTTACGAAACCACCATTATCCTAAGTGATAGCATGGAAAAGGAAGTTTTGGAGATTTTTAACAACGAAAAGCTTATTTACAAAATCACCAATTTAAGCTCAATCACTATCAAATTACCGGAAGAGGTTTCGCAAGTTTTTGGCGTATTCTACCATATTTTGAAAAAATTGGCTTATGAAGGCATCAACATTTTTGAGCTCGTTTCAACAACTCACGAGTTTACCGTGATTGTGAATGACGACACCGTTGACTCCGCTTTTTCGGTTCTCAAAAGTATAAAAAACGATAAGCTTTAGAAGCCTCTACCTCCATATTCGTCTTCCGACTCTTCCTCCCAACGGATTAGAACTTCGCCATTTTCCTGACGCTTAAGGTTTTCGCGTTCAGCTTCTTTTTCTATTTTTCGAGCCCTGCGAAGACTATCTCGTTGTTCATTTACAAACTCGTCTCGTAAAACCTTTTTAAGCTCATCCCCTTCTGATTTTATATCTTGACTCAGTTTTTCCGACACTCCTTTTCGGTCGTATCTCACTTGAAAATCTTCACCCTTGCCTGAAATGGTCAAAAACAACCGAGTTTTTCCGGTATTATCGTCCACCACTACACCAAACTCCTCATCGTCTCTCTTTTGCCTTTTCTTTCCTAAAAGCTCCGAAACCAGCACATTAATATGATATTCATAGCTATTATCAAACGTGTGCTTTCCGGATAGGACCATATTCATTTTATCAGATTCAATATTCATTTTAGGAACTAAAATTTCCCTGTTTTCAATGGTGATGTTATTGGACAATGTGGAAAAACGTATGTCGGAGAAATCGTCAATTCGGGTGTATTTCGATAAAGCATTTAGTTGAGTTACATCTTTTAACCGTCCATCGAAAATAGTAAAATCTGTTTGACCTATAATGCTGTTATTTAGTATATTACTTTCCAAATCTGCATCAAACCGCAGATTCACGGTTCCGGTAATCTTGCCAAAAATATTCTTTTCTGTTATAATCGTTTGCCCAAAATTGTTTAACGCCAAAAAGCTTTTCGAAATATCCACCTTATCAAAATTTCCTTTTAACAAATATCTGCTTCCTTGATTCACCACTTTTGCATGAATTTGCCCGTTAATATTTCCTTCAGCAAAAACTAAGGAAAGCGGATTAATCGTCCATTGATTTTCCTGATAATCAAATACGCCGGAAACCTGTGAAGCTTCCATACCATTCCATCGAAACTTTTGCACATCGAAACCAATTTTTGCATTGATAGAAACAGGTTCAACGGTGCTATTTCCGCTGTCGAACGTTAAAAAGGAAAGAAGTTGATCTAAGTCGATGAATGCTGAAGTAGCCTGTAATCCAATGTGTAGGGTTGCATTTTCGGTTAATGCCTCCCAAAAATTGCCAATCGTTCCTTTAGCTTGAATGCGCATAGAAGAGGCCGTAAAATCCAGATTATCCAGACTAATTTCTTGGGAACTCAATCGCCCCGAAGTAGAAATTTGGCTATAAATGGTATTATTGCCTTTCAGTTTTATGGTGGCCGAGTCAATATCGAAATCAAGAGCTAATCTGCTGTTTTTTAAGTCATTGATATTTGAAAGTTTTGCAAAAATATCATTATATGAAAATTGCACTTTAACTTTTCCGGCTGCTTGCTCAATAATATCGAGATTCAATAATCTTTTCAGAAAATCAAGCTCCATAAGAGTTGCGAGTTCCGTTTGAAGAATCGGCATCTTAAAATTTTTAATCGATAATTTACCCGCGAAATCCAATCCATTTAATTTACCCGATAGATTATTCAACGTCAGCGACATAGATTCGACCAATCTGCGTTTTCCGTTGGAAAAATTGCCGGAAAAGTTCAACTGTGACAGCTCAACCTCCTTTTCCTTCCAAACCATAGCAGCATTTGAAACGGAGAAACTACTACGAATTGCAGGTTGAAGTTGTCCGCCAATGCTTCCATCCACAGAAATTTGTAGAGCAATATTCCCTGACAAACCGGAAATGAAATCGTTTTTAGGAAGGTATTCATTGACAAAAGGGAGCAGATTTGCAAAGGAAGTATTTGTTGAAAGCTGAATATTTGTTCGCATTTTTCCATTTTCAGGAATCATTTCGCCATTTATTTCCAAAGGTAAATCGTTGGCTTTCAGAACTGATTTCTCCCATTTTAAAGCGCCTGATTGAATATTAATCACTAAATCCGTTTTTAGGTCGAGCGAAATATTTCGGAAAAGTTCAACGCCGTCGCTATGTAAACTTTGAAGAATCAGATTGCCATTTACTCCGGCATTTAGGATTGAATCGGCCAACTCGAACGGAAGGTTGATTTTGTTGGTATAAGTTTGAACCATCTGCACCGTAGATTGATTCTCATAGAGAATCTTCATTTTACGTAGCCGCAAATTTTCTACCGACATAAAAAAACCGGAGCTATCCGTTTGGCTTTCGTTTCCAATTTGGAAATTATTTTTTCCACCTTTATAAACGACCACATCTATCTGACCTTCAGCAATTTCAACTTTGCGAAGGATAATTTTTTGACGAAGCAAATCGTTGATATTAAACTGCAAAAACAAATTTTGCGCTTCTAAGACCGGAGGATTTTCGGGAATATGAGTATCGGTGATGGAAATATCTTTGAATTGAAGCGATGCGTAGGGAAATTTTTGCCAAAGGTTGAGTTCAATTTTTGCCACGTCGATACGTGCAGAAAATTGTTTTTCGATTTTTTCAATCACATAGGCCTTTATTTCATCCTCGTAATGAACGGAGAAATAGTAACCTCCGGCAGTTAGCACTACAAAAACTGCCAAAAAGCTAATCAAGAACCAACGAAATATTTTACGCATTTTCAACATAATCCAAATTCCGTTAATAACGAAGAAGAGGTAATTTTAGCTTAAACCATCTTCAAAAAAGCAATTTCTTTTTCAGAGAGATGACGAAAACGACTACGTGGCAAGTCTTTTTTAGTTAATCCGGCAAAAATAACCCGATCGAGACGAATCACTTTATAGCCTAAATGCTCGAAAATGCGGCGCACTATACGATTTTTTCCGGAGTGAAGCTCCACGCCAACTTCATGCTTACCTTTTTCTTCGATATAAGAAACTTTATCCACCGTAGCTTTACCGTCTTCTAAATCAATTCCTTCGACCAATTTCACCATATCTGTTTTTGAAAAATCCTTATCTAAAACCACATGATACATTTTTCGGACACGATGCGAAGGATGCGTCAGTTTTTTAGCCAAATCGCCATCATTTGTAAATAGTAAAAGACCTGTAGTTTCCTTATCAAGTCGGCCAATCGGGTAAATTCGTTCTGAACAAGCTTTTTCTACAAGCTGCATCACCGTTTTTCTTTCATGCGGATCGTCTGTTGTAGTGATAAAGCCTTTAGGTTTGTTCAACAAAACATATTGCAATCGCTCGGCACGTAGGAGTTGACCACCCATAACGACTTTGTCGGACCTCTTCACTTTATATCCCATTTCGGTAACCACCGTTCCGTTGATAGTGACAGCGCCGGAAATAATCAGTGTGTCTGCCTCGCGACGTGAGCAAACGCCGGCATGAGCAATAAACTTGTTAAGACGTGCATGACCATCTTTGTCAAAAAGCACATCTGCAGGTTTTGGTAAAACTGATTTGGGTTCAACCTTAACGGTCTTTTTTATTACCGGTGCGAATTTTTTAGCAGCAGGCTTATCCGGTTTCTTGTAAAATTTACTGTAATCACCGTGTTTTTCAGGCTTTTTACCTTCGGTCTTCCGATTCGACATATATCTATATAGTTTGAATAATCTTTTGCAAAAGTACATCAAAAGCCTTTGCGTTGAATCAATTAAAAACGAAGGAGAAGGGTTGAAAATCGGGTTTTAGTTTAAGCAGGAATT
>JAFGWF010000308.1 GCA_016937295.1 Bacteroidales bacterium | reverse complement strand
ATAAGAAATTTTCTAAACTGCTGGCAATCAAGCTGCTTTATAGCTTTCCTTAGAGTTCAGGGGAAAAATGAAAAGCGACCGTTTTTTATAGAGAGAACATTTCTACACTCCCTGAATAAATTCATGCAAATCGGTTTCGGGGGCGAGGTCGAGTTTCTTGCGGAGTCGATGTCGGGCAGTTTTCACGCTTTCAGGGGAGATATTCAACACAGCTGCCGACTCTTTAATGTTCATATTCAATCGAATAAGAGCACATATCCGGTAATCGTTGGTGGATAACCCCGGGAGTTTTTTGTTGAGATTTTCATAAAATCCCACATTAACTTCCTCGAAATAGTTTCTAAACAACTCCCAATCCTTATCACTTTTATTCATCCTCTTCACAGACATATTCAGCGACCTCAACTGCCCCTTAACTTCATCGCCCGCCTTTTTTCCGATGGACGATATATCCGACTCCAACACCTGCAAAAACTGATTCTTCTTCATCATATTCAAGGCATGAGAAGTCAGTTGCTTCGACTTATACTCCAACTGGATGTTCAACTCTTGCTCCTTAAGCCTCGACTTTTCAATTTCACTTTTTGCTAAATCCTTTTCCCGTTCAAAAACTATCTCCTTTTGCTTATGAATTTCGGCATCTTTTCGGCGTTTTACAATTAAAAATACAATCAATAGCGCTAAACCAACCATAGCCAAAATCATAGTGATTATTGCAAAACGACTTCTCTGCTTGCGATTAACTTGCTCTTGTTTAAGTAGTTGTATTTCATTTTCTCTTTTCTCAACTTCATAAACCGTCTCTAAGGTTGCTATTCGTTCTTCGATATGTTCTCCTCTAATCGAATCGGTCATATCGTGATATTTCTCGAAATATTCTACTGCTAATGAATAGTTTTCAAGGCGCTTATGATAATCATACCAAGCATAATACATAAGGCGTTCTAAGGATTTACTCTCAATTTCATCTGCAAGTTTTTGCTTACGAACTAAGATTTTCTCAACATTTACTAAATCTCCTTTTTGATAATAAACATTAGAAATATTGGTTAAAACTTCAAATAAACCCCAATAGTTTTTCTGTTTTTCATAATAAACAACTGCTTGGTTGTAAAGCCTCAATGCGCTGTCAATTTTTCCATGATGATATAGGGAAAGTCCGACATTTCCTAATGAAATAGGGATAGTTCTTTCCTGATTGATTTTCAACCGTAAGTCAAGGGCGATTCTGTTAAAATACAGAGCAGAATCCCATTTATTCATATTGATATAAGAAAACCCTATATTTGAAATAGCTCCTGCAATTTCAGCCGTATCCTTCCGAAGCTGTTGAAGTTCTAAAAACTTCTTGAAATAATCTATTGCTTTATACTGTTTCCAATCTTGATTGCCTGACGTGTAAATGAGACCAATTTCATTGTATGTTACTGCGATAAAATGGGTATCCTGAGCTTCGTTAAGATATTTCAATGCCGTAAGGCATGACTCAATCGCCTTATCATTTTCGCCAATAATTTCATAAGAATATCCCAACTCATAGTATGCCCGACCAAGATATTTAGGTGCATTTAATTGCTTTGCAACATCAAGCATAGCGCGGGATAATTGCAAGCGTTTTGTCAGCCCTTTATTCGAATAGTGGGGCAATTGACTTCCAAGAGCTTCAAACTTCTCTTGAGGGGTTTTCCCCATTAAAAGCGAATCAATATAGCCGTCGGATACGTCTTTTGGAAAGGATTTTAAGGGAAAAAGGACAAAAGTTAATACCAAAACTAAAATGTAATATTGTTTCATAAGAAATCTCTTTGGTGTTGACACATGTTATTATATCGAAGTTTTGCTCCAACGATGGACAAATGTACGCTTTAAAATATGTTACCTGATAATTAAATTATGAAACTCTTTCAGCTGTCGAAATAATAAATTCTATATAGCTGTTTTACAGTACTTTGAAAAATTCTAAATCACCAAAAGTCAACCTTTTGTTTACCTGTTTTTACACCTGTGTTCACCTCTTGACACCCTATAATATTTGGTAAGCGGGAAATTACGATGTTGTTTTGCATCGAAATTTTTATCTAAATCAATTCTATGAAATTTATTGCAAATCACCTCAACCACCATTTGATGATCCATTTTGAGGAAATGGTTCACAACGCCCTATTAGAGATTTTCAAACTTCCTGAAATGGAAAATCCGGTTTACGAATCTGAGATTAAAAATCTGGATTTTATCAATCTTCCATTTGCTGTTGAATCAGGCAGTTATATCATTAAGATAAAAACCTCAAACAAATCGGAATCAAAACATATTTTAATCAAATAACTTAATAGGTATGAAACAAATTAAAACCTTCCTGTTGCTGCTCATCTTTTCAACACATTGGTTTGCAGCCATTTCACAGAATAGTCCAATTCAAATTCAGACTATTCTTACACCTCCTTATCCGGTAACTTTTTCGGAAGTAACCGAATTACCCTCCTTAGCCACCGTAGTTATTCAAAACACCGACATGAGTAATAGTTACACGCTGCGTTTCAGGGTGAAATTGGATGGCCACAATGGAATAACAGTTACAATTCCTGAAACCACAACTCCATCAAATCCACTTACGCTACGTCCGGGTGAAGTTAAAACCCTGTCGAGCACTGAATTTGCCAATATCTACAGTGGTATTTCAATCGAAAACATTCGATACACAGGAATTAGCGAGAAAGAAATCATTCAATCGCAACGAATACCAGACGGAATCTATTCGCTTTGTATTCAAGCATTTGACAATAAATCTATGGAACCGCTTAGCGGCACCGAACCTACAGGATGCTCCAACAAAATGCAAATAATTGCAGCCGAACCTCCGGTAATTCAGTTTCCGCTGAACAATGTGGACGTGGAGGCCATGAATCCCCAAAACCTAATAATACGTTGGACATCGGTGATTGCGCCGGGCTCGGCCATTCTTTACGACCTAAGAATCGCTGAGGTGCCCGAAGGAGTGAATCCTTATGATGCCATTCTAAGCCAAAATTTAGTTTTCTACGAAGAAACCGATATGATGGCCAATGTTTTGGTTTTTGGACCGGGGCATCCAACTTTGATAGCAGGAAAAACTTACACCATGCAAATCACCGCCAAAGGAGCTTCAGCCGGAGCCAACATAAAAAATGATGGTAAGAGCGATTTAGTAACATTCCGCTACTTTGAAAACGAAAACAAAGGCAATGGGGAATTACCTTTTGCCTGCGGAACTAGTTGCCAACCTGCAAATATGCCCCGAAACACAAATATGATTGCCAATCTGAACCCCGACGACGTGGTGCAAGCAGGGCATTTTCGGGTTCGGGTAATCAGTGCTCAGAAATCGGCAAGCGGTTTTTCCGGCAACGGAGTAATAATTCCATTTCTGTTTTGGCAGCTACCCGTAAGCGTCAGGTTCGACAAAGCTCAAATTAATACAAATTATCAGTTGTTTGGCGGAACCATTATCGCAAATCAGAAACAATCCCTCACTTCCATAAGCTGTTTTACTTCCACAGGCACATTTCAGCCAACAAGCGAAGAAGATATGAATGCCATTTATAACACTGTTATCGACCAAAGTACCACCATAGCCACCGCCATGAATTCCACAGGAGCTACTGCAAATCAAGGCGTTCCGCTGCCAATTAGTTATGGTGATGGGACTAACTCGATAGTAATTACCGATATGAAACTAACTGCTCAGGGTGCATATATGAATATGGTTAGTGGCTACATAATGCCCGGAGATTTATATTCAAGCTACAAAAAGCTCATCCTCGGCATCGACCATGTTTGCATCACTCCGGCAGGACCGGCAGGAGGCGACAATAACACAAAAATGACACTCCTTAACAAAGTAACCTACAGCCCTTCAACAACCTACGATTTAGTTTTTGAACCCGGCAATAGCAATTCGCTCACCGGAACTTATGCAAATATTAACTGCGATGGCGTTCAAAACTATCATCTTGCAGGTCAGGTAAATTTTGCCGGCACTGAACTCATTCCGCTAAACGACCAGTTTCAACCTATTGCAAATAAAAAAGCAGCAGCTAAATTTAAGGTTGATGCCGTTGATCCTAATGATTGGATTGCAGAATTAGACTTTGAAGGACAGTCAGTTACCAATGATGCGGTAATCTCCAAAAATTTACGCTTAGCCCAATTAGAAGAATACAACTTCAAAATGAGTTTGATGTATATCGACCATTCACCAAACCAAAACCCGGAAGGCATAGTATTTCCAACGTCCTATCCCGGGATAAGCTCCAATCAGTGGGAAGGCGTTTATGCTCCCCATTTTTTAGTCGAAACCCCCAATTTTTTCAATAAACAAAACGGAGCGCCAACCCAAATAAATGCTCACCATTTTCTCTATGACGAAGGCGGATATACGGTAGAAATTACCGGAAACAACGTGCTCACGGAGAATAATCCAGGCACTTTAGACGGATGGGATTTTACTATCGCGCGATTGGAACTGAAATTTGTGCAAAGTGAATGGTTGAGAGGAAAGATGCGAGGAAATATCAAAACCGACCTTTCTGAAACGCCTATTGGTTACGAAGCACAAATGAATTATGCAAATAATCACACAAGATATAATTTTAAGGCAAAACCAACCGCCGACTTAGAGGCCGACCTTTGGAGTGCGACCATTAAGCTCGACACGACTACCAGATTGAATGTGAATATAATAGGTAGGAATGTAAGCGCTACGGCAGTTTTAACCGGAATTATCAATTTTGACGAGAATATCGATCAAATACCCGGCATAAACATTAGTGGGATAAGTTTTGAAGGACTCGAAATTATGACCCGTTCCCCCTATTTGCGCAACGGACATTTCGACCTTGTTGGAGATGATGATGCTGTTTTTGCCGGCTTCGATTGCGACATTGAAAATATTGAATTAGAAGATGTTGCATCCAATAATCCCAATTCCGGCCAGTCGGCGGGAACTCCAAAAAAAGCTTTAAAGTTTGATTTAAATCTAAATTTTGGTCAGGAAGGTGCAGGTTTTAAAGCAGATACCGAAATAAAAATTAAGGCTAAACGAAACAACAATACAAAGAAATGGGAAGCTGATGGCGTTGAAATTGAGGAAATTGATATTGTTGGAGATGTGCCTGCAGTAAGCATTGAAGGACATCTGAATTGGTATCAGAATGACGCTACCATGGGCTGTGGTTTTAGAGGCACTGCTCAAGCAACATTTATCGACGCTATAAACCTGAGCGCCAATGTGATTCTGGGTAGTAAAGGCGACTTCAACTATTGGTATGTCGATGGCAGATATTTATCCACAAACACCCAAATGCTCGTCAGTCAATTAGGTTTCAGAGGATTTGCCGGAGGAGCATATTATAATATGAAAGCCTTACAAAATCCATCGCCAAATATGTTTGGCACAAGCAATTACACACCGCGTTATGAGCCTGAAAAAAAAGGATGGGGATTCAAAGCCGCTATTTTACTTACCTCACTTTCTGATCCATCAACATTGAATGGCACTGCTCAAATTGAGATGGGTTTCAGGGGAGCACAAGTCAACAGAATCGAATTCCTGACCAATATGGCTCTGTTCAGAGATATAAATAATGATGGAAGCTTTTCAGGCAGTTCAATGGTTGAGGTAGCCGGTACCATGAGGATGACCGGTACGGCTCGCAATAGAGTTTTGGACGCTAGTTTTGGTTATAATATTTCTATTCCCCCTGGAGATGTGCAGTTTATTTGGGGGCAGCGTATGGGAAATACTGAGGCTGACCGTCCCGTACAACTGCATTTCTCGCGCAACGATTGGAAAGTTTGGCTTGGCTATCCCAGCTCGGGAACAGGAACAGCTCAATACCGCACTATGCTTGGTCTGACAATGGGGCTTAAGTACAAAATCTTTGGAAAAACCAAGTCGTTTGGCGTAAGCGACAATGTTTACTTTGCCATGGGCTCCATACTTCCTACGGCACCTTCATTGCCCAATGAAGTCAGAGAATTGAATCTTCCCCGCTTCGACATGGCCGCCGGACAATCAGCAGGTGTTATGACCGGAAATCATATCCGCTTCGATATGCCAAGAATCACTGCCTTTGAAATTTGGGGAAATGGCATTTCGTTTACCGCAGGAGCCGGTTTAGGTTTTGATGCCGCAATTACGAAAACTTATGGTGTAACTTGCAATGGGAATGCAGATTACGGAATGAATGGATGGCGCATAAACGGGCAAGGATATTTATATGGTCATGCAGGTATGCAAGGAAAAATTGTGGGAAAGAGATTCAATATTGCTGAGGTGAAAATGGCTTCCGGATTGACTGCAAAACTCCCGAATCCAAGCTATTTTAGAGCTGCCGTTGCCCTAAGTCTCAGACTGCCGGTTTATGGAAGCTACACCGCACGCACATCCTTTACTGTAGGTGAAGATTGCGATTTTGAAGTGGACGAATCCTTCACCGAAGACCTTGCTCTTCAGAAACTTATAAATTCCATGCAACTCAGCCAAGAAGTCGATAGCGTTTACGCTTTTGATAAAAATATTCGTGCAAATGTAGCTTTAGAAATCCCACTTGTGCATGTAGAAACTTATCCAATGGGAGACGGCTCTACTCTAAAAACCAAAATGCAATATTCAGTTGTTTTAGAGAAAAAAGTGAATGGCAGCTGGGTTGATGTAGCACGGGTTTATCCAACTTTTACTGTATCGCGAAACCCGAATGATGCCATTCGAATCATTGGCCCCGGACAAACAAAAAACCTGAGGATATACTTCACCAATGGAGAACGCTATCCGCTACTTGAACCAGGTACACATTACCAATTGAAATTTAAAGCTACCTTAATGTATGCCTTCGATAATGATGCTTTTCAACCGTTGAAAGACGCAAAAGGAGTAGAAGCGTATGAAGTCAGAGCTTTACGTTTTGTAACAAAATCTGCTGATCCACAGGTTATTACTACAGTATCTGGAGCAGCTCCTGCTTTAAACCAACGATTTTTCTACATGGGAGATTATCTTGCAAACAACAAATGCTATCTCGACTATGATAATGAGAATGTTTTTGACAGATATAATAATTTCAAAAGGGTGGAAGTTGTTTGGACCGATGTTTATTCCGGTGAGAATTACTATTCGGGAGCTACTAAAGTCATCGGACAAAACCGATTGGAATATGCACTTCCTGAAAATCGCACAACCCGCCTTAAACCTCGTAAAGGCAGAATTTACAAGGTCACATTCAATGTGATTTATGAAACAATTGACGGTCAGGATGCTGAAAGGGAAATCTATACGTACTATTTCAGAACAAGTCATTACAATACTTTTACCGATAAGGTCAATGACTTACAATATCATTCGCACCGCACT
>JAFGWF010000307.1 GCA_016937295.1 Bacteroidales bacterium | reverse complement strand
TTCGGGCGTATAGTCGGGGAAATAGATATGAAGGGCAATGCGACTTTTTAGTCCGGGATTGGACTGAATCATTTGTTTTGTTTCGTCGCCATAACCGGCAAAAATGACAATAAAATTACTTCTGTCATCTTCCATTCTTTTGATTAAGGTACTGAGCGCTTCATTTCCAAAATCACGTGGCGAATCTTCTTTAAACAAAGAATAAGCTTCATCAATAAATAAAACACCGCCTAGAGCCTGATTTATCAGTTCGGTAGTTTTATACTCTGTATGTCCAATATATTGTCCAACCAGTTTTTCCCGATCGGCTTCTATCAAATGGCCTGAGCTTAAAATGCCAAGATCTTTAAAAATACGACCCACCAAACGAGCTACGGTTGTTTTGCCTGTACCTGGAGCGCCCAAAAAAGCCATATGGTGCGATACCTGCGACTCTTTTAATCCACGTATAGCGCGTTCTTTGTTAACATCAATCAGACTAATTAAATCTTCAACCTGTTGCTTAACGCTATGAAGTCCGGTTAGTTCGTTTAATTCTTGTAGAGCATCCATTAGGCTAAATATATTCGTCTAATCATTTTTATTAAACAAATATACAATTTCTTGTGGTTGAAGCTACTTGATTTTTATCTTGACTTTAAATGGGTTTAATGCCGATAGATTAGGTAAAAATAAGTCTTTTTCTAAAAGTTATTTTATACATTAGTGCTTGTTTTCGGATTTAAAATCAAACCTAATTACCTTTTTGTCTATTTAATAATCACGCAAATGAAATTAAAAATATCCAGTAAGATACTATTGGCAATCGGCCTAATGTTATCGGTTAGTGCGATTTACGGGCAAAAGAAACCTGTTATCGACGGAGCAAAACGGCTCGAAATGTTCCAAAATTATGAGGATTTAAAACAAGATACAAGCTTTGCAAGTATGCATTGGCAATATGTTGGTCCAAGCAATATTAGTGGTCGATGCACAGATGTTGAAGGTATTTCGCCTCGGGGAAATAATTATACCATTTGGGTTGGTTCGGCAACCGGCGGAGTTTGGAAATCGATAAATGAGGGTGTTACTTTTGAATCCGTTTTTGATGAAATGCCAACCGCTTCTATTGGTGATATTGCCATCGATCCAAATAATGCTGATGTTGTGTGGGTAGGAACAGGAGAAGCGAATATTTTCCGAAGTTCGAATGCCGGCTGCGGTGTTTTTAAGACTTTAGATGGTGGAAAATCATGGATGAACATGGGTTTGGAAAATACGCACACTATTGGAAGAGTTGTTGTTGATTATTCCAATTCGGATGTAGTTTATGTTG
Organism: Bacteroidales bacterium; assembly: GCA_016937295.1. Taxonomy (GTDB): domain Bacteria; phylum Bacteroidota; class Bacteroidia; order Bacteroidales; family UBA1556; genus UBA6267. The sequence continues at coordinate 6,249 of JAFGWF010000307.1, read as the reverse complement.
CTGCAACCGGTCACGAATGGACGCCAAATAAGGATCGTGGACTGTTTAAAACTTCGGATGGTGGTAAATCCTGGATAAAGGTTTTATATATCGATGAAATGACAGGCATTAGTGATGTGGTAATGCATCCAACAAATCCAAATATTTTGTTTGCCACCTCGTGGGAAAGAATGCGATTGAAATGGGGCGATCCCAGAACATACGAAAACACAAGAAATTGTGGTGTTTGGAAATCGGTTGATGGCGGCCTAAATTGGAAGCAAATTAATGTGGGTTTACCGGAAGCAAAATTTCGTGGACGTATAGGAATTGATATCAGTAAATCTCAACCTGATATCCTTTATCTGTTACTCGATAATTATGAGATAGGAAAGGAAGCTGAAGCAGGAGATTTGGATGCTTATGGTCGCCAAAAGAAAGCCGAAATAAAAGGAGCAACGGTATATAAAAGTACTAATTCGGGTGATAGTTGGGAGAGAGTAAGTGGTTTAGACGAAGCTACTAAAAGCTATATGATGCGTCATTCCGGAACTTATGGCTGGGTTTTTGGCCAGATTCGGATCGATCCTAAAGACCCAAATACAATTTGGACTATGGGTTTGTTTTTAAATAAATCGGTAGATGGAGGCAAAACGTTTACTCCCCTTCGCGAAATGCATATGGATCATCATGGTTTATGGATTGATCCAAACAATCCAAACTATTTGCTGAACGTACAAGATGGAGGACTCTCTATTTCTTATGATAAAGGCGCCAATTGGCGTAGTCCGATTGAAGAACTTCCTTTGGCTCAATTTTATAATATTTCTTACGATTTTGCAGTTCCATTTCGAATTGTTGGTTCGATTCAAGATCATCACAGTTATATTGGTGAAGTTGATTTATCAAGAGGCAGGGATAAAGTGCGACCCGTTGAGTTTAAACCAACAGTAGGTGCGGAGGGATGTTCCCATGCCATCGACACTAGAGATAACAATACGATCTACGGAAGTATATTCTACGGAAGCTTAGCCAAAAGTAAGATTGATAATTTTAGTTGGGGAAACTTGGATATGCTTTTGCCCAATCCTTTACCTGAGGACGCAAAAATGCGTGGTCAGTGGGTAGCTCCAACTTTACTTTCTACGCATAATCAGGATATTATCTATCACTGTATGCAGTATGTGATGGAATCGAAAGATCGAGGACAAACTTGGAAAATTATCAGTCCGGATTTAACAAATAATGATTCAAAGAAATTTGGAGATATCAGTTATCAAACCATTTCAGCTTTTGACGAATCGCCTTTGCATTTTGGTTTGCTTTATGCCGGAACAGATGATGGAAGACTTTGGCGCACGAAAGACGAAGGACAGCATTGGGAAGAATTGGGAGGAAAAGAAATCCCGAAACGTTGGGTTTCGCGTTTGGTTGCTTCGGCTTATGAGGTTGGCACCGTATATATGACACAAACCGGTCGCCGCGACGATGATTTTCAAGTCTATATTTGGAGATCGAAAGATTTTGGAACGACCTGGGAAGATATTTCAGGAAATATTCCGCTGGGTCCGGTAAATGTTATTCGAGAAGATCCTGTAGATGAAAATATACTTTATGTAGGTACTGACCAAGGCGTATATCTCTCGAAAGATAAAGGAAAAACCTATTCTATTTTAGGCGATTTGCCCTTTGCTTATGTACACGATTTAAAAGTACATCCTCGCGACAATATGCTAATTATTGCTACGCACGGCAGAGGCATGTGGATATTGGATGCCAATTCGATTAATCATAAAAATACAAAAAAACGCTACGAGTTTCCTGAACCTGAGGGAGAAAGATAAAGATGGAGTTTTTTAATGTTAATCTATTAGATATTGCTTATTTATCTTCATAGACTGATAAAGTCACATTTTTTTTGTAGTTCTGTTGAGCGTAGGAAACAACGATTAATTTGTTGCCATCTATAAATAAATTCCTCGCAGTTTGTTTTATAGGTATCGATTTTTCGAGATGGAAATCAGTAGTATTAAATTTGTTAATTGAATAATCATCTTGAATTGTGTAGACATATTTGCCATCGATACTTATTTGATAATCAATTAAATCAATGCCCAATTTTGTTTGATCATTGCTCAAATCATCTTTAAAAAATACTCTTCCATAATTACCGTTTATTAGAAAATTAGCTTGATCATTTGTCTTAATCAGCCTTCCTTCATTTCTATGCGTTCCGGAATTAACTGATAAACGTCTACCGTTTAAATCGAATGTATATTCATAAAAGCTGGGATTGTTTGTGTAAAAAGGATAATTAGCACACTTGATTTGATCTTTATTGCTTGGATCAGTATATACAGCAATAATTCCTTGATGAGCAGAATGACTTGAAAAATATAGATAATTGAAATCTTCTCTTCTCAATACGAGCAAATGATCGGTATAATCCAGATCGCTATAACTAATAAATAATAAACCGTTCTTTAGCGCGATACTGTAAATGTATTTTGCATTATAGATTTTATAGGACTTAATCAAATCAAGCGATTTTCCATCTAAAATAATTACGGAATCTTCTGAAAGCACATACAACTCAATGGTATTATTGTAGTTGCCTATTGAGTGAACGGCGCCGGCAGTGTTAAAATTATCCAGTTTTTTAGTTAATTCAATTTCTTTTTTATCATAGTTATAAGCAATTATTTTATGCTCCCCCAGAGGGGAATAGGCAAACATATAAATTAGTTTGTCTTTTAAATTATGTAATGCATAGGGGTAAACTCTTTCTCCTGTAAACATATAATATTCATTGGGAGTTTCAATAATTTTTTCCTTTCCGCCACAATTAATCAAGCTGAGCGTTATTATGGATAGTACGATAAAAAAAATACTTTGTATTGCTTTCATCATCAGAAAATGCGATAGCCCAATACAAAAGAAATTGTATGATAGGTTGATTGCCAAACAGAGTTTCTATTTAAAATTTCCCGATTGAAATCGAATCTTATTTCTGCGCTGTATATATCTTTGTATTTATAGCCAAAACCCGCCGCTAAATAGCTTCCTCCATCAATTTCTATATCTGTTCCATTTTCAAAATCTAGGATTGAATTAGGTGTAAAATTAATCACTAGCAAGGCATTAATAAATAATTTTGAGTCGATTTTTTTTAGAAAAACAGAATAGCGAAGGCCAAGAGGTATTTCTATAGCTTTATAATCGATTCTGATATCTTGATCGTATACAACTTTTGTATTTGTAAATTGTTGATAGCTGGGTTCAACAAGTAGCGACCATTTGTTTTTATTAAAGGGCAAAATAGATTCAGCTTCAATTCCAAAACGGTATCCGACTTCGCTTCTTTTTTCAAAAAATTGATTGGTATACACATTTCCATAATCAAGACCAAAAGAACTAATATTTATGCCAGGTCTAATAGTAAAATGAAACAGTCCTTTAGAATCTCTAGCTTTGAAAGTAGTTGACACAGAATTTTTGCAAGCATTGTATTTTATAAAGAATTTGGCTAAGGCATTTTCATTATAAGCCACATTTTCCACTTCTTTCATCATTGTGTTTTCACACTTCACAGTATTCCATAACTGTTGCTTGTAGAAATTGTTTTTCGAAATTTGATTACCATTGACTTTATATCGTTTAAAAATTAATTGTTCAATTTTATTTGTGTCGATATTGTAAAAAAAGCGGGTTGCATTTTTTTGTTGATATAGATATAAATTAGCTTTCCCTTGAACCAGCACTTTTAAAAATAACTCTTTCTCCTCGAATAAAGGATTCTTCTCATTACTTAACTCACTTAAATTATCGCTCGAATTATCAATGGAAACATTTGCGCGAATAAACCTAGATTCTTCATTTATTCCATATTCTGCAACCTGATCGATCGAAATTATTTTTACCTCCGAATTTTCATTTGTTTTAAATTGAAATTCAGTCGAGCTAATTAACCAATTCGTATTATTGATTAAACATTCTATTTTCTGATCGTTATTATCAATATAATAGCCTTTTTTAAATTCGATTTGAGCAAAGGCATTGAAAGTTAAAAGGCTGATAAATAAGAGGATAAACTGTTTTTTCATCGTTTTTTTTTATTGATTCTTTACTGAGTTTGGTTTAATGCAATTTGCATGTATAGTTTATTCTAACGGCTTTTATAATGAAATGAAATAAGGGAATAGATTTGGTAATACTAGTCAATTATGTTGATATTAAAGGAGTTAGAATTTGAACTATTTAATTATTTCTATATGCTTATATAGTTGTACCAAAAGTAGAAAATTCTATTATACAGTTCTAAAATTAGCACCTATTTTTTTGAACTATTAATAGAGTTATAGCAAACTACTTAGCCGTGAAATAAACACTTTTATGTTGATTCATTTTAGTCCTTTCGAATCTGAATTAATGGATATCGCTAATAATTGGGTTTAGAAAAAGGTTAGGAATGAGCATTTAGGAGGGAATGTCCAAGTTTTGGGAAAGCTTTTTCTAATAAGTCTTTGGTGAAACGAAGTTTCCCGTTAGTTAACGGATCGGCTTCAACGCGTGCCGATAACTGATTTGTTTTATCATGTCAGTCGATTAATTTTTTCAGGATGAAATATTCAGTATATTTACAATCTTTTAGTAGTAAAACTAAAGAATTGACCAAGGGAACTCATAGATCAACAACTAAATATACAAGCAAATTTATTTATCAGAATAATGCTATGCCGTTTATTTTTCAACCCGAAAGTGATGTAAAACTTGACGGAATGGATTGGTAAGATTACACTATATAGCCAAGCCAAAAGAATAATACCTTATATATTTTTCTTAAATAAATCAAAATGCACTCAGTTTAACTACTTGAAATAAGTTAATTTTAAGAAATAACTTGCTCTCAATGTTAATATTTCTTAGTTTTGTTTATATTTAAGTAGTATGACGGTACAAAAAGAAACAAATTTAAGAAAGCTCTTTGGTTTATTGCTTCCTGGAACTGTGGTAACAAGTTCTTGGCTCGAAAGTTTTGGCATATCTCGAAATTTACAAAAATACTACATACAATCAGCTTGGTTAGAGCCAGTAGGTCGTGGAGCATATAAAAAGCCAAAGGACAAAGTAGAGTGGCAAGGAGCAATAAATGCTATCCAAAAACAAACTGAAATTAAAGTTCACCTAGGTGCTTTGTCTGCGCTATCTCAGCAAGGTTTCAGTCATTATTTTCGTTTCGAGAAAGAGACATTGCAATTATTTTCCCCACTGAAAAACAACTTGCCTAAATGGTTTTTAGACTACAATTGGGGTACAAATATTTTACATAAAAGGACATCATTTCTACCTTGCAATATAGGGCTAATAGAAATAGAAGTTAAGCAGATATCTATAACAGTTTCAAGCCCGGAACGCGCTATTATGGAATGTTTATATTTATCGCCCACACAAGCTGATTTGCTAGAGTGTTATCATATATTTGAAGGACTTGTAAATTTAAAACCCAAGTTGGTAAAAGAATTATTAAAAACGTGTAATTCGGTAAAAGTTAAGCGATTATTTTTGTTTATGGCCGAAAAATCAAATCATTCTTGGTTTCAATTTCTTGATACGAAAGATATCGATTTAGGAAAAGGAAAGAGGATGATTGGTAAAAATGCTGTGTATAATTCAAAATATCAAATATCAATACCGAAAGAACTAGCAGAATTATGATTAAAGAAGAATATAGAAGACAAGTAGATTTATTACTACAGGTTTTACCCTATGATAATTGTGTCCTATTTATGATGCTATCGGCTAACATTCTTTGTGCTCTGAGATCAAAGCTTTCAATAATTCTGTTCTTAAAAATATAACGGCTATCTCCATGTTTTACTCTGTTCTTTTTCTCGTCCCAATATTTGGAATCGGTGGAGATGCCTAAACTAAAGACATAGCGTTTTCCTTTTTGGTAAAAGCGTAAGCAAATTGGATTTTCAGTTGAATTAGATTTTTGATAATCATTCCGTAAAATAAAGCGATACTCCTGTAACATTTATGTGTCTTATTTGTGACGTATAGGAGGCAAAAAAGGTAGAAAAGGTTTATTTCTTCTATTTGCTTGGGGAGCAGTATTTGTTCGGTTTTTTGAGTGAGGGCAAGGGTTAGGAGCTTTTTTGCTCCTAACTGCTTACCAACGTGGAGGTTCCGAGCGGAGTTTCATTGAAACCCTTGTAATATGTACATTTCCATAACGTTAAACACTTCAAAATTATTCGAACTGTATGA
>JAFGWF010000054.1 GCA_016937295.1 Bacteroidales bacterium | reverse complement strand
GATGCCATGACCGTAGATGCGGCATGCAGCGGAAATCCCGGAATTATGGAATACCGAGGTGTTGATTTAAAAACGAAAGAAGAAATATTCAGGCGAGGACCTTTCCCATTGGGAACTAATAACATAGGTGAATTTTTAGCAATTGTTCATGCACTTGCTTTAATGGAGAAGCAAGGCGACCAACGACCCATTTACAGCGATAGTTTAACGGCCATTCAATGGGTTAAGGGAAAGCAAGCAAGAACAAACTTAGTGAAAAATGAAAAAACGGAAGAATTATTTCAGATAATTGACAGGGCTGAAAAATGGCTTAAAACCTACCATCCACGCAATCAACTTTTAAAATGGGAAACCGAAATTTGGGGCGAAATACCTGCCGATTTTGGCAGAAAATAGTCATTAGAATCTAAACCCTAATTTTGGCCCAACAAATAAGGAATACGGCTTAAAGTAGAATTCAGAGGATTTATTTAAAGACTCTAAAGAAATACTAAAATCGGATTTCAGACCCAAAAACAAACCTGAGCGCGTGTAATAATTAAGTTGCATAAATGGAGATACCATAAATAATCGGCCTCGTAAATTCGATACCGAACCCCAATCCGTATAACCAAATTCATCGGAACCGGCAACAACATTACTGTTGATAAACAAGGTGTTTACTCCAACACCATAAACAATTTGCCAGTTATTTAGCGGTAACACCCGGCCAATTTTCAAACCTACTTGAGTCGTATATAATTCAAAACGAGTACGATCGAAATGTCGCAAATAATCAATATTGGAATAATGACGACCTTGCATCACATTCTGGATATTATAAAGCGAGAAATAACCCATAGGACTAGTTCCAAAGTTCTCCGTATCAATGTATTTTATATTTCTGCTTGGTAAATTTAAATCGCCTTGAAATCGAAAATTTATTCGGCTTAAACTACTTGAAATCATCCATTTGTTCCAAAAAACACCAAAGGCAAACTCCTTGGTATTGGTATAACTATTTCTCAACTCAGTAACAGACGAAACAGTTTCTATCTGATTATCAGGCTGCTGAAATAGAGCTCCGGAGAATCCAAAACCCATATACAGTTCGGTAAAGAAAAGGATAGCACATTTTCTTGATGGAGGCACCGTTTTCTCTACTGAATCAACTGGTACAATGGTGTCGCTAATAACATTTTGAATAAATTCAACCATGATATCTGAATGAACCAAAATCGAATCTTCAGAAGATATAACGTGATTTTCCTTAGATTCCATTGGAGTTGTTTGGTTATAAAATACGACTTCAGGCAATTGCAAGGAATCGTTTTCAGGTATAACTCCCTCGTTTAAAATATCGTTATCAAACCTCTCCTCCAAAATCTTTGAATCATTCGGCATTGATTTAGTTTCCTTCACGGATACCATCGGCTTAGATTTTTCATCAGAAAAAGTTGAAATACGATTATTCGGCGATGATTTTCGTTCCGATTTTTGAGAGTTGGCATCTTGCAAATGCTGCTGAGATTCCGAAACATAAGCGGCGGAAGAAGAGGAAGCAGGAGGAGCATCCTTCAATTCAATTTTCTCTTTTATATTATAATTCGACTTGGGTTGAGAAATATATGGAGTATCAAAATTAAATATATCCTGAACAAAAAAAGTTGAAACAAGAAGCGCTATACTGATTGCCGTTAAAGAGAAAACCCACCAGAAAAGAATTTTTCTGCGCCGCTGCTTTTTCAGAGACGATTCTATTCTACCCCAAGCTTCGTGTGGAGTTTTGGGAGCAAAACCTTTGGATGCGTCTTTAAACAGATTATCAATATTTCTCATATCACTCATAAACAATACACCTTATTAAGTTTTTCTTGCAGAATTACTCTGGCACGGCTTAGATTCGACTTCGAGGTACTTTCAGTAATCTGCAATGTATTGGCAATTTCTTTATGCGAAAATCCTTCAATAGCGTACAGATTAAAAACTATTTTATACTGCGGTGGCAAGGATGCAACCATCATCATAAGCTCATCGGCACTAAACTGCATCTGCAAATCATCAGCAACAAAAGTTTCGGAAGATTCGAGCCAAGTCTCATCAACAAAAAGAACTTTGCGCTTTCTGAAATTCATCAAAGCTAAATTGACAAAAGTTTTCCGCATCCAACCCTCCACGTTATCGTGGGACAATTTACCAATATTTGAAAAAATATGCAAAAATCCATCGTGTAGCAAATCTTCAGCATCTTCCTTATTTTCAGAATAATACAAGCACACTCCGTACATTTTATCGGAAAACATTTTGAATAACTCGGCCTGAGCCCATGCTTTATTCTTCTTACAACCAACTATAATCTGCTCTAAAGATTTCACGCATGAAATATTTCCCTAAAAGTATATAATATTCGATGTACGTATAAGAAATAATGCAAAAAGGACTAAAAAGGTTGCGTTGAAAAAAAAAAATTTCTAACGCAACCTTTCGTGTGAGTTTTGCATTATAGCATTATAAACACAATTATTTTGGATATGCGTAAAACAACTTTTTTAATTCTATCAACCATACTAGTACTTATAACAGGATGTGTGGAAACCGATTCCTACAGTCCGGTTGGTCAAGTTGAAGGATATAAACCGGTTTATATCAGCAAAGACAAAGCTTATGTAACAGGTGTAGAGACGACCAGATTATTTTCAGAGCCCGGCAAAATGTTTATGTATCAAACCTATATTTACGTAACAGATCTTGGCAATGGAGTACATATTATCGACAACAGCAATCCAGCAAATCCGGTAAAGGTTGCATTTATAAGTATCCCTGGAGTTGTGGATGCAGCAGTCAAAAACGGTATTATGTATGCCGACAATTTTGCTGATTTGGTAGCATTTGATGTTAGCGATGTAAGCAATATCACTTTTAAAAAGCGTGTAAAAGGCATTTACCCATTGACCAGTCAATTTTATCCTGAATTTTCTACCGGCTATTTTGAATGTGTTGACACTACAAAGGGTTATGTTTTGAGATGGGAAAAGACCATTTTAAACAATCCTAAATGTTACAGATAATCCATTAACTGCAAAAAATCAAAACCATGAGAAAATATCATATAAGAAGTTTAATAATAATTATAGTTGCATTGGGGTTTGTTGTTTCTTGCTCCAAAGACAGTGATGAATCATTTTCTGATTCTAAAAATGCTACTGAAGGCAAGAGTGGTTCTACGGCACGAATCGTTATAAAAGGCGATTATCTGTATGCTGTGGATAATAATTCGTTGAAGGTAGTTGATATCTCAACCCCCTCCAATCCCACCTACATCAGAACGGTAGAAATCGAACAAGGCATAGAAACGATCTACCCGTTTAAAGACTACCTTTTCATAGGTTCCAATATCGGAATGTATGCGTATGGATTAACTGACCCAACAAACCCTCAGCAACTATCTTATTTTCAGCACATAACTGCTTGTGATCCGGTGATTGCAAACGACAGTCTTGCCTTTGTTACCTTGCGAAATAATGAAGTGTGTAATCGCTGGCAAGACACCCGTCAGATTGATATTATCAATATAGAAAATATCACCAGTCCGTTCTTAGAAATGACCTATTTCACCAACTCCTATCCCTATGGGCTTGATATGTTAGATACCTTATTATTTGTTTGTCATGGGAGTGATGGCGTGATTGTTTACGATATTCCCACGATGATTAAAGGTTATAATAATGCTGAAGTATCTGCTATAACAGGCCTAACCGCCTTCGACGCCATAATATGGCAAAACAAGTTGTTTGTTATTGGTGAAAGTGGTTTTTATCAATATGATTATTCTAACATATACAATATTAAATTAATTTCGTCCATTCTTAAGAATCAATAAAATCAGACAATTTATGCGTATAAAAATTATTATCTTAGCAGCCATATCTCTTTCATTATCAATTAGTTTATCTGCTACAGATACCAATTTAAGAGTGTTTGACAAAAAGGACATTCTTCATGGAAGATATCTCAAGTTTTCACCATTTCCCCTACTGGAGCTTGAACCCTCATTTCAGGTCGGTTATGAATATCCAACCGGAAATATTCGGATTCAACACGAAATAGGTTATGTTGGACTTTTTAATCCGGCTTATGGAATCGGCAATTTCGATTTCAATGAAATTACATCAGCAGGAATCAAATTGAGAACCACCATCAAATTTCCTCTTAGGTCAGATAAGCCTAATCGCCCTATAAAATATTTCGGAATTGATTTTATGTATAAATATCTTACTTGGACACAAAAGGATATTCAAGTTCAACGAATGGGGTCGTATTGGCAATTTATGGATATTACCACTGAAAAAAACGTAGCTGCTATCCATTTCATTTATGGTTTTAACGGCTTTATAAGTCAACTGAATAATATAGTTTCTGACAGTTATTTTGGAATAGGACTGCGATACAAGCAATTATCGAACAATATTCCGGATGATGTAAACGAAGATTTCTATCCTTGGTGGGATCAAATGGATGGCATGATGATTAGCATTATGGCAGGTTTTAAATTCGGCTTCGGAATTTAAATTGTAATTATTAACCTTGATTTATGAGCTTTCCCATCGAAAGCTCATTTTTTTTTACCATGAGCCGCCAGCACCACCGCCTCCGAAACTACCTCCACCAAAACCACCAAAGCCGCCGCCACCTCCAAAACCACGACCTCCACCTCCAAAGCCGCCAAAACCTCCGGTGCCATTAGTGAAATGACCAAAAGTACCCGACCCACTGGTTCGCCCGGAGCTCAATATCAACCACAAAGCAGCCCAGTAACCAATATTATGAGTTCGCATATACGAAAAGGCTTGACTTGATGGAACAAGAATTATAAAAACAACAAGTACAATTAGGAAAATGAAAAATGCGAAAATAGATTTCTTATCATCAGCCTTTTGGTATTCGTCAGCAGAAAATTCGCCTGAGGACAAACTCATTAACGTGTTGACGGCATTCTCCAATCCTTGATAGATGTCGCCATTTTTAAACTGCGGAATCATCTCATTTTCAACGATTCTGTTGGCTATAGCATCCGGTATTACCCCTTCGAGACCATAACCAACAGCAATGAAAGCCGAACGTTGCCCGGAATTTCCGGTAGGTTTAATCATGATTAAAATACCATTATCTTTTCCCTTTTGTCCTATCTGCCATTTTTCGGCAAGTTGAATGGTATATTCTGCACGGTCATAACCCAACAAATCATCCACAACTACAATGGCAATCTGAGTTGAACTTTGATTATTAAATTGAACTAATTTCTGCTCTAAAGCTTGATTTTGAGCATTGGACAATACACCCACAAAATCATTGACCAATTTGGGAGGATTCGGTTTTTCAGGCAGCTGGTCGGAGGCTATTAGATTGAGGTTTATAAGGATAGCCAAAAACAAAAAAGAAATTTTATTCCAAAAGCTCATAATTATTGATTTTATTTACCAAAAGATATCTCGTCCGAAAGTTCATTTATATCATCCGATTGGTAGGGGAAAAAATCTTTCAATTTTGAACCTGCCAATTGAATTGCAGCCACAAGACCTTCAGTGAAATCACCCTTCGTAAAATATTCAACCATCTTCATTTTCACATCATTCCAGAATGTATCGGGAACAACAGAATTTATGCCTGCATCACCAATAATAGCAAATTTACGATGATCAACGGCAAGATAGATTAGAACGCCATTGCGCCGCTCCGTTTGGTGCATTTTCAATATCTTAAATACATGGGCAGCCCTATCCAAAGGATCTATTTTACATTTCGATTCGATATGCACGCGAATCTCACCGGAAGTTTCTTTCTCAGCCAATCGCACCGCTTCAGTGATTCGGCTTTTATCGGTTGCACTGAAATGTTTAGAAAAAGGATCCATTATTTATTAAAATTTACTGATGGCGCCACATCAGACCCTTCAGCCGACTCAAACATTTTTTTCACGGAGAAATCTTCACCGCCACCAAAAAGATTTAAGGCAAAACGAGAGAAAAATCCACGAACTCGCTTATTATAATTTTTAACAGCCTCATTATACTTGTTTCGAGCCACAGTAATTCGGTTTTCGGTGCCCTCTAATTGGGCTTGCAAATCCGAAAAGTTTTGTGTGGAACGAATCTGAGGGTAGGCCTCAAAAGCAAGATTGATGGCCGTATTAATTTTCTTTCCCATCAGTTCCAAATCTTCCGGTGTTGTGGCCTGAGTGATTCCTGCACGTGCTTGAGTCACTTCACGTAATATTTTTCCTTCATTATCGGCTGCACCTTGCACCGTTGCCACTAAGTTAGGGATCAAATCTGCTCGGCGCTGATAACTCGCTTGCACATTTCCCCACGAACTATTCACTTCTTCTTGCAAAGAAACAGCACTATTATAAACTCCGGAGCCCCAACCCACAAAAATTAAAGCTAAAACAACAATTCCTCCGATGACAGCAAGAGGAGCAATCCATTTTCTAATATTCATAAATTTACGTTTAATAATTCTCTACGAAATTATAAAGAAATCCAGTGTGCAGCATATCGTTTACAAAAGTTAACAAAAAAAAAGAGATGAGCCAAAACTCATCCCTTTTTAAAATTACCAAAGAATTATTTTATCGGTTCACCACCATTTTCATGGTGCGACGTTGTTTGTTGTATTCTACGGTGTAGTAGTAAACTCCGTTGCTCAGTGATTTTACATCCAACTCAATATTATGCGTTCCGGCAGTTTTGCTGCTTTCTTCTGCACGGATGGTTTGACCAAGAGTGTTGCGAAGTTCAAACGTAACCACGCCTGCATTTGGTATT
>JAFGWF010000306.1 GCA_016937295.1 Bacteroidales bacterium | reverse complement strand
TTTGCTGCTGGGAACATCAAAATATTTGAAATCGGGCAAACTAAACCAATACTTCGAATACAGGATTCTGGCTGCCGAAGCCCTTTATAAGGCGGGGAAAGTGGATTACATCGTCATTAGTGGCGACAACAGCCGAAAAGATTACAACGAACCCCTGGACATGAAGGATGAATTAGTCAAGAGAGGAATACCTGAGCAGCGGCTCATCCTCGACTACGCCGGTTTTAGGACATTTGACTCCATTTATCGCATGAAGGAGATATTTGGACAGAACCAATTCACCATCATTTCGCAACAATTCCACAATCAGCGGGCGGTTTACATTGCCAAGGCTCTAAATATAAATGCTGTGGGATACAATGCCAAAGATGTGGATGCCTATAATGGATTCAAAACAAAAGTAAGGGAAAAATTCGCCCGGGTTAAGATGATCTTGGATTTACTTGTCAGTAAAAAGCCCAAATTTCTGGGCGAAAAAATAAGTATTGAGGAGTGACACATCCAATAAACACGAAATATTCAAAAAGAATAGCAATTCAATATTATAAGAATCCTGACTTTTTAGACAATACAGGAATAACTTGAAAGTAAAACAAACTTTACTAATTTTGAAAAATATAAATATATTGTAAATATTTTATTTTAACAAAGGACTTGAAACAACAATATGAAAAATCTCATTCTCGTATTACTACTATTAATCAGCATTAATACACTATCGCAAAACCTTAATGATTTCTCTGTTTATGTAGAGATGATTAAAGAACAAAAAATCCAGGAAAAAGAAATACTAGATTTACTGATCAACAAAAAATTAATACTGGAATCAAAGAACAGTGAAGAGCATGCAAATTTGTCCTTTATGGTTGCAAAAAGGAACTATAAAAATATAAACCAATTATGCGGTGAGATACTGCGTAAACACATCTCATCCACAGAATTTCAATCAATGGATAAAGAAGTGTTTGTCTGTAAAGAAGTATTTCTGAGTGAAGGAATTTATTGCCAAGGCGCCACAGTTATGCTATTAAACAATGAAACAAGAGGCTCTTTCTATTATCTATACCAACCAAACTGGAAATTTCCATTTTCAATCCAAGATGAAATATCGATCCCCGACAAGTTTCTATGCAACACAATATCAAAAGAATACGACAAGTTTTCAAATTCAACAAAATATCACACCAACCCCAAAGGATTTGGAGATGATGGAAGAACTGACAACATCACTTTTCACCGAATTGATAAAGACGATACAAGTCGATATTATATGAGAATCCGAAAATTTGGCTCAAATCCAGGATCAGGGGAAGGAGTAACAATACTGTTCAAAGATGGAACGAGAATCACGAAAGATGTTCAAACTGAGGTACAAGTTGTCCAACATTTCCTTACAAAGGAATCTAACTATGAGCATCATGCTTTTATTGAATTGACGCAACAAGAAATTAAGGTGCTCGCTGAAAAAGATATGGATGCAATAAAAATTTTCATTTACATTGAAGAAATATTAACTCCATGGAAATATAAAGCTTATATAAAATGTCTTCTTAATGCAAAGAATTAATACCTTAAACTTATCAAATCAAATGCATTGAAAGATCTTTAAATTTTATATAAAACACCTAAAAACTCCGACCCACCCAGGCCGGAGTTTTTTATTATGTATCATGCAATAATCAAATCAGTTCGATGCTGCGTCTCACAAATTTGATCAAAAACACAACCTTTTCAGCATGTTGTTCAACAGCGGGGACTCAAGACTCTTAAAAAATCCATACCTTTAATTGTTCAAAAAGCCCCATTCATGAAAAAAATCCTCGCATTACTAGCCATCTCAACAATAATCGCCTGCAATACAAAAAATAATTGCCCCTATAGCGAGCCTGCCAATCTAAACGATGGATTAATAGTATCAACGTTGGAGAAACACAACTTGAAAAAAAGCGCGTTTGAAAAAGCAAACCACGACATTTGCAGCGGGAAATATGGGAATATTCACAGTGTATTGATCATTCACAACAACGAGTTGGTTGTGGAGCAATATTACAATGGGTGGGATAAAGACGAACTGCATTTTTTAGCCTCCACAACCAAAAGCTTCAGCCCCCTATTGATTGGGATGGCTATTGAAAAAGGGATGATAAAAGATGCCGACCAGAAGATGGTTGACTTTTTCCCAAACCACACCAACCTTCGTGAAGATTCACTAAAAAGCCTTGTCACCCTGAGAAACCTTCTGACAAACAGTTCCGGGTTTGAATGGGATGAACAGTCACAACCCATCGATTCTCCAAAAAACATGGGGGTACAGATGGATCAAAAAGACAATTGGCTGGAAGCATCCCTGGATTTGCCCATGGACACAACCCCAGGAACTCGATACACCTACAGTGGCCCAAACAACATTATCCTGGGCGAAATCATAAAAATCACGACAGGTCAAAACATCGCAGATTTTGCTGCCGACCACTTATTCAAACCCTTAGGGATAAAAGAGTTCAACTGGTTTGCTAAAAATGGAATCTATGACGTTGGCGGAGGACTAAAGCTCAAGTCGAGGGATATTGCCAAATTTGCCTTATTGCACCTCAACAAAGGCAAATGGCTTGACCAACAAAT
>JAFGWF010000305.1 GCA_016937295.1 Bacteroidales bacterium | reverse complement strand
GTTTTGGTCGGTGATGGGCTTAAAATGCTCAGAAACACCGTTGTAAATGGCGGTTAAGAGATTGGAATTCAGATTAAAATGCTTATCAATTCGTTGCTTTTCGAAATTGGAAACGGTGATGAGTTTTTCGACTTTTTTTATCATTCGAGGCACAATATATCGTCTGTAAACGTTTCCGAATTTCTGGTAGCTGCTGCCGCTTCCTTTTAAGATGCCGAGATAGGATTTTTCCATATAGATGATGTCGTGAAGCGTAACTACTTGTGGTACAGGACAGTTTAATGGTGCGGTATTGCTGGTGCAGTGAAGAATTTGGCAACCGGTTTTTTGAACCATTTCGGGGAGCTTTTTTTGTTCCCAAAGAGGGTAGGGGCCGCCGGCAATTTCTACTAAATGAAAATTATCTTTAAAATCAATACAGGTATTATCTTCATCCGGTTTTATGAAAATATAGTATTCATTTTCATGGTCGATTTTTTGCAAATTCTTTATCAATTCCAGAGCAACCATATCCATCCCATGCTTGCGCTTTCTGAAAAGCCTTTGACCTTCTATGCCTATTTTCATTTTCATAACTTCTTAATTTTGAGTTCCGTGTTGTGTATGAATGAATTTTTTATTTGCTCCTTTAAGTTTGAAAAGCGATGTGAACATAATCCAAAAACTGAGTGGCAGACTCAAAACGGCTTTCATTGTTTTCCAATGGTAAAACTTCAATGGAATGGCGAGAATGAAAGCCAAAACCGTGGTCAGAAAGACGATATGCCACCAGTTTGGAGGAATGAATAGCCATGTTTCTACGAAGGTTGGGAATAACAAGTTCGACAGAAACATGACGAAACTGATTATAAACGTGATGCCTAAGAGCAAAATTCTTGGTGGCTGAATCATCTGATAAACCTTGTCGAGAAAGTCGATATTCCCTCTGAGAATCAACTCCTTAATGCCGGCAAGGGCATATCTTCTGAAATAGACAAATTGAGCTGAAAGCCACCGTTTTCTTTGATTTTGAAATACTTCCTTATTCTGAACTTTTTCGTCGTAAACTATGGCATCGTTAAGATACTCAATTTTTTTTCCTTGCTGTAAAAGTCTCAATTCTAACTCTTTATCAAATCCTCCCACGGCGTTTACTTCTTTCATCGTGGTCTTGAAAAAGGCATAGTCGAAAGCCATTCCTGACCCAATCAAGGCAGAGCTGAGACCTAAAGCACGATGGCCTAATCGGTAGATATGATTGTTAACTTCCTCAGAAATAGCATCTAATACCGCCATATTGGTGTTGAGGTTTTTTGCAACCCGATGTCCTTGAACGGTTAAAAACCCACGCCCAAAGCTTCGGTTTATTTTGGATAGAAAACTTCTTTCCATCAAATTATCTGCATCTAAAACCACGGCCACATCATAGTCATCTCCAATTATTTCCATGGCTTTGTTTAGAGCTTTCGATTTGGTGCTTTTTTCAAAGGAGACTTCAATCGTGCGAACCGGCAATGCTTTTAGTTTTTCGATAGTCTCTTTTTTAAAGGAATCGGCGATGATAATTACGTCATAAGAGTTTTTTGGAAAATCCTGATTAAGAGCGTCATAAGCTACATCCACTATCACATTGTCTTCTTTGTAACCAGGGATGAGAACGGCAATTTTCCGAATATTATTCAAAGTTGCATTACCAAAACGATAGCCGATGCGTCCGGCAAATGAAAATAGAAAAATGTAAAACGCGGCAAATCCAAGATAAGACAGCAATATCACTTCGGCAATTTGAATAAGCAAGCGAATGATGGTCATAGGTTTTCTTTTTTAAGTTTGATATTTTGATGAATTTCCTCGTTAAAAATGTTTTTCAGATTCCAGACTATTGCGCGGTGGAATGCTTTCAAAAGTTTGAAATCTCGTTTCAGAAGATAAACGGTGTAGGCTTTGGGAATGGCAATCCAAGTTTGCCAAAGTAAACCGATGAAAAACTTGAATCCGTGGAGGTTTCTGCGCATAAAAACCAACCGATTGCGTGCGATATAATGGATTTTTAACGGACTTTCCTTTCCTGTGCTGATGGATTCTTTATGATAAACTAAGGATTTTGGCTCATAATAAATCTTGAAGCCGGCAGCTTTTATTCGTTCAAACCAATCGTGCTCTTCGTAGTAAAGAAAGAAAATATCGGCCATAAGTCCAACTTCTTCCATCACTTTTCGGGGCACCATCATGGCAGCTCCGTGACCAAAAGGGGTGTAGTCTCCTTCATCAAATTGCCCCTCATCTTTTGTGCGATATCCTACCAAATTATTTCGCATGGTATAATAATTTAGCGGTGTATATCCGGCATACTGAATAATGTCGGGGTGGTGATGAAAACGGATTTTAGGACTCACAACCCCGATGTTGGGGTTTTGCTCAAGCCGTTCGACCAGAGGCTCCAAAAAATCAGTAACTACTTCAGTATCATTATTTATAAAAAGCATATATTTGCCTTTCGCAGCAAAAATGCCCAAGTTGTTTCCTCCGGCAAACCCTATATTTTTATCGCTTTTTATAAGCTGAATGGCAGGAAATAGCTTTTTGATTTTGTCCGGCTGGTCGGAGGGAGAGGCGTTGTCAACAACGATTACCTCGATATTGGGGTAGCTGATTTTCGACAGTGAATCCATTAATGCAATCGTAACATCCGATTGATTATAGTTGACTGTAATTATTGAGACTAAGGGCAGTTGCTTCAAGTCGCTCATCTATTATTATTGATTGTTGATTAAAACGAGGCTAAAATTATAAAACTGCGCACCTTAGTTGCAAGTTTTTTAATCAATAGTTGTGATTTTTATGGAAATAGTCCAAACTTCTTTTTCTATCTCTCACAAAATGAATGTATTGAAAAATTTGGCTTCTTTTTTATTTTTAGAGATTTTCTGTTTTGGCTTGCCGCAATTTGGTCTATTCTCATAAGTAGAGATGAAGAAGGATAAATCCTTTTTGGCATTAATGTAAAAGACCTATATTTGTGGGTTCTGTTCAACCTCCTCAATGGTTTAATTTTTTGGTCTTATGTTACAATTCAAAATTTTTCGCATAGTCCTCATTTGCATTATGTTGTCCGTTTTTTCTACGGAAAGTCATTCGCGCGATTTGGAGGAAATATTAAAGTCGGGTGTGATTTATATCGGTTTTGACGAAAGTGAAATCGGGAGTATAAATTATAAAATGGCTTACGATTTTGCTGATTATCTTAACCTTGAAGTTAAGGAGGTGATTGTTGACTGGGAACGATTGTTCTCGAAAAACGGCGTGCGTCCCGAGGATTTAGAAACCAATCCCAAGCATATTTTTACACCGGACGCATTCGACAATATTGATATTTATTGCGGAAATGTTACTCCTATGGAATGGCGGCGCCGACTATTCGACTTCGCTCCAACGTTAATTTCGGCGGAGGTTGTTGTAGGAAAAATTGACAGCAAGCATAAGATTTCAGGAATTAACGATTTGAACGGCTTGAAGTTAGCTATGATGGCCGGAACGAGTTTCGTAAGTCGGATGAAGGAGATTAATGATAAAATTGGTGGGGGTATTACGCTTGTAGAAACAACCGATGCGGCTCTCGCTAAGCAAAAACTTAAAAATGATGAGGTGGACGGAATAATTTTAGACGGCCCTGAAGCTCTGGCGTTTATGTCTGAATTTCCGGGTGTTTACAAAATTAAAGTACCAATTAATTCAACTGAAAATCTTGTGTGGGCTGTCGAAAAAGGGAATGTGCTTAAATTGGAGGTGGCTAATTTTTTGGATTATATCAAGTCCAATGGTCGTCTTGATCGTTTGTTCGACTTTCAGTATGGTATTTCGTATCAAGACTTTGAGAACCTTCTCGAAACGCATACTCCTGTAAAAATTAAGAATCGCGACCTGAAAGAAATCTTGGCGGAGAAAAAGATTGTCGTGTCGTTTCGTGAGCGGGAATTTGTTTACAAAAAGGACGGCGCCAAACAGTTTGTGCAGATTTTAGCCGAAGAATTTGCGGATTATCTTGGCGTAGAGTTGGAATATGTGATTGTTCCTTCTTTCAATGATTATTGGAAAATCAACGATACTATAATAAAGGACAGCGTTTATACTCCCGAAATTTTCAATCATTTTGATTTGGCCTGCGACATTTTTGCGCCTCTTCCCTGGCGATCAAACAAAGTGGATTTAGTGAAGGTTTATCAGTCAACGTATGATGTTTTGGCTCGCAAATCTTCCCCAATAACTTCTTTGAGCGATTTGAAGAATTTCAAGGGTGCCGTTGCCAAAAACACGGTTTATTATGAGATGCTTACCGATGCCGGAGCCTCTGATTTTTATTTCACCTCAATTAACGACATGGTTGATGCAGTGCGCACCGGCAAAGCTGATTACACGCTGATTTATAATTCGTTTCTGTATCCTGACTTATCGCAAAAACTATCGCTTGGCGTCGAAAATATATGCTGGGGTATGCGATACAATCAACCGGAATTGCGAAAAGCCTTGGAAATGTTCATTGAGGAATCGAGTAAAAATGGTTTGTTGAAAGCTTTAGATGCCGTAGCTCGCGGTGAAATTACTACGACAAATATTGAAGATTATTTGAAATTTTACTACAGCTCATCACAAAAGGGAACCCTGCCGCATATCATTGTGGACGCAAACGAAGGCTTGCCGCAGGAGGATGTGAACTGTATTTTTCAGGACGAAAAGGGATTTCTTTGGTTTGGAACTAAATATGGTTTAGTAAGTTATAACGGAAAGCGAATGCAGAAATTTCACACCGGAAATGGCTTGAATTCAAATTTGGTCAACGACATTGCTCAAGGGGTGACCGGTGAAATTTTAGTGGCAACGGATAAAGGTTTGTCGGTTATTCGGGATAATAAGGTTGTGAATTATGAAAAACGGCTTTCGATATTGAACATTTTCAAGGATTTAGATGGCCGAATCTGGCTCAAAACCCCACAAGGCTTAGGCATATTTGCTGATGGCAAACTGACTTTTGAAACGAGTTTGTCCGTAGAAAAAATTGGCGTAGTATCAAGCTTTCAGCGTGTTCCGGATAGCTCAATCTATTTGATAGCAACAACTTCCGGCTTGTATTTGAAAGATAAAGGTGTTTTGAAATTATTGGTAAACGAGCCTACAGATTATGCTCTGATTGATTCTCAAAACAAGCTTTGGTATAGCACGAGCCGTGGGATTTTTTATTCCGAAAAAGGACTGCAAAATATGCCCGGAGGCGCTGTTAATGTGAATCCTGAAACAGGTATTCCCATGTCACAGATTCGCAAGATATCCGAAAGTTATGATGGGTCTATTTGGTTTCAAAACACCAATAACCTCTATCAGCTTACCTCAATCGATCAACCTGTTATTGTGTTTTCATCGGGCAAAGACTTGATTAACAATACCATCCTGTCTTTTTTACAGGATGCCGAACAAAATATTTGGATTGGGTATAGTGGTGGTCTTCAAAAGATTAGGAATAATAAAAGCCTGAGAAATTTTTACGTAAAAGAGCTCGACTATTATATTTCGGCCATTGTGATGGATGACGTGAATAATATTTGGATAACCTCCAATAACGGATTGTTTTTCTATGATAATAAAAACGCTAATCTGCAAAAAAATCCTGAAATATCTAACATGTGTATTGTGCGCCAATATAATGACAATCAGTTGATTATTGCTGATGAGACCGGGCTTTTTCAGATTGTCGATAATGGAAAATTAATTCGACTACACAACCTCAACTTGAAAGGCCTGAATGGAATGATAGTCAATTCTCTTGGTCAACTTTTTATTTGGACCAACGATGGAAAACTTTATTGGTTTGAAACTCTTTCTTCCAAGCCGATTTTGATTTCAAATGCGCCGGAGTTTAAAATTGAAAATGCGATTGATTTTGATGGAACAACTTTTATGGCGACCATAAACAATATTTATCGCCTGGAAAACAAAGCGTTAAAGAAAATTTTTGCCACTAAAACAACTATCACAGGATTAGGTCATTCTCATGATAAATTATTTTATGCACATCAAAATAAGCTAATCAACGTTTTTGATTCCTCCGATTTTGTTGTAATTCAGCACGATGGAGTCATTGTTAAAAATATCATTCCCTCCCGCAACCGCAGTTTTGTTTGGGTTGCAACCAATAAGGGCGTTTTTTATATCAATATTGATAATGGGGCAGAACATCTAAATATCACTACTTCAGATGGTTTGCAGGGAAATGAAATTGTGAATAACGGGCTATATATCGACCGAACCGGAATTTTGTGGATAATGACTTATCATGGTATTTCAAACTATAATTTGCGCAGTCTGAAGAGTGTGAAATATGCCCCAAAATGTTATCTCTCACAGGTGATAGTCAATGGCCTTTCGGTGGATAGCTCAACAACCGTTTTTAGTTTTAATGAAAATGATTTTGTGTTTCAATTAGCCGGATTGTTTTTTTCAAACGAAAAGTCCATTGAATTTGAATATTATCTGAGAGGGGAGAAGAATGCGGCCAATTTTATCCGAACAACTCGCGAAAATGTTATCTATTACGACAACCTTGAACCCGGTGATTATCAGTTGGTTTTCAGAGCCAAAGGAGAAGATGATATATGGTCGGAATCCAAGACCTACAAATTTAAAATCAAGAAAGCATTCTGGAATACATGGTTTTTTAGAATTGCCGTGGTCACCTCTTTTATCTTGATTGTGATTTTGATTTACCGCTGGCGTATGAGTCGAATCAAAAGGCAGAAGCAGCAACTTGAAAAATTGGTACAAGAGCGCACCGAAGATTTGGTGGAAGCAAATAAGTTGGTAACAGCTAAAAATGAGGAAATTACGGCAAGTATCCATTATGCCGAGCGGATACAGCAATCTCTCTTGCCCAAAGAAGAACTATTTCGCAAGAGATTTGCCGACCATTTTATCATTTTTATGCCCCGCGATATTGTTAGTGGCGACTTTTTCTGGGCTATGGAGTTGCGGGATAAAGTGTATATCAGTGCTGTCGATTGCACAGGTCATGGCGTGCCGGGAGCCTTTATGAGTATGCTTGGAATGTCTTCGTTAAAAGAAATTGTGTCGCGGTCGAAGCAGCTTAAACCCGGGCAAATATTGGATGAGTTGCGACTGCGAATAATCGATGCTCTGCAGCAAGAAGGGAAATTGGGTGAAGCTAAAGATGGAATGGATATGTCGTTGGTTTGCATCGACTTAAAGAATAATAAGCTAGAGTTTGCCGGTGCTAATAACCCAATTTATATCCTGCGAAAAGGGGAACTTCCGATAGAATCTTTGCCCGAAGACAGGGTTAGAAAACGTACTGAAATTATTTGGGAAATTACTCCCGACAAAATGCCTATTGCAATTTACGACCGAATGGATTCCTATCAAACGGTTGAGGTTAGTTTGCTTCCAAACGATCAAGTGTATCTTTTTTCGGATGGTTTCCCGGATCAGTTTGGTGGTCCAAACAATAAAAAGCTGATGTACAGTCGCTTGCGCACAGTATTGGAAGAGAATTTTACCAAGGCGATGCCCGACCAAAAAGTAAAACTGATGGAGTTGTTTAATGATTGGAAAGGGGAGGACGACCAAGTCGATGATGTTACGTTGATTGGATTGAAGATATCTTGATGGATTGGGTGATTGGGTGGATGGTTGATTGGTTGATTGGGTGTATGTGAACCTTTATAAAAAAACGATTTTGATTATGAAAACCCCGTAGATACGATTCATGAACCGTATCTACAGGTTTCATCAATAACAATTCATTGTAAGAATAACAAATACAATTTTTCAACAAATTATTATATCTGTTCTTCAATTTAAATTCTGTATTTTTGCTGATGTGGGGCAACCCCCTATTCTTATTCTCAATTTTATATTTTTGAATATTTAAATCAATTTATTATGAATCTTCAATACATCTCCGACAGCTCTGGCAAGACTACTGGAGTCTTTATTCCTATTAATGACTGGAATCTTCTGAAAAGAAAATATCAAGGGATTGAGGAAGAAATGATTATTCCTAATTGGCAAAAAGAAATAGTTTCAGAACGCTTGGAGGAATATCGTAAAAATCCAAACATTAGCCAAGATTTTGATTTAGCTTTAGACGAAATTGAAAAAGACCTTTAATGTATAAAATCATCCTTTTACCTCTTACGAAAAATGACATTAAGGAAGCAGCTCTTTGGTACGAGAAGAAACAAAAGGGTCTTGGAAAAAGGTTTATTAGTATTGTTCGAAAAAAAACGGAATCAATAAAAATTGCACCAAAGGCAAATTTCCTTAGATATTAAAATGTACGAACATCTGTTCTACTGCCATTTCCCTATATGATTCATAATTCAATCAATGAAGAAAATAAACATATTCTTGTAATTGCTGTGTTTCATACGAGTCGAAGACCTGAAATTTGGAAAGACAGATAAATCACTTATGGAATACAACCCCCCAAAGATTTAAATTTTTATTATTTCTTCTTATTTCCAAAACATTTCCTGTTATTTTTGTCATCTGTTAATTCACTAACAATATTGCGTATTTTATCTTATCTATTATGAAAAATCTAATTGTATATTTCTCAAAATCAGGGAATAATAAATTTCTTGCCGAAAAACTTGCCTCAGCTCTTGGTGCACCTGTTGAGGTGCTTTATCCAAAGGGTTTCAACATGCTGTTTTTTCTGATGAATCTGAATTTTGGTATTAAACCGATTCAACGAAAAATAAATGATTTCGATCGGGTTATCCTTGTCGGGCCGGTGATGATGGGGCGTTTAATTCCTCCATTAAAATCCTTTGTAAATAAGTATATGTCTGATTTTAAGCAGATTGTTTTTGTTACTTGTTGTGGCAGTGGCGATGAGGTTAAGATGGAAAAATTTGGTCATGGTCATGTTTTCAATCAATTACAAACCTTACTTGGCGATAAGTTGGAGTTTTGCGAAGCTTTGCCAGTGGGTTTAACTCTGTCTCCCGAGCAGAAACCAACCAGTGATGCCATTATGAAAGTTCGTCTCGATGAGGCCAACTTTTCTGGTGCAATTGCTCAGCGATTCGATAGTTTGGTAGCTCGTTTAAAATAGTCCTGAAATTTTTCATTTATGGAAAACCTAACGCGGCAAGAGTATATCTCCCGAATTAATAAGGTATTCGATTTTATTGAATCCAACTAC
>JAFGWF010000053.1 GCA_016937295.1 Bacteroidales bacterium | reverse complement strand
GTCGTTCCAGAGATAAACCATTCCTCCTCCGGCAGTTAAAGTGACTAAGCCTCCGGAGCATACCGTATCGAAATCGGAAAATAAGGTTGCGACAGGCCAATCTACAATTTCGACTAAAATGGTGGTGCTATCGGTGCAACTGTTTGTGTCGGAAACAATTACGCCATAAAGTTGGTCGGCTGCGGGGCTAACGGTAATATTGTGGTTAGTGCTGCCTGTGCTCCATTGGTAAAATGTTCCACCGGATGCTTTTAGTTGGGCGTTTGTTCCTAAGCATATAATGGTGTCGTTGCTTTTAATAATATTGGGGAGAGGAGCTACTGTTACAAAAACTGAAGTGTCGCCTGCACAATTATTTGAGTCAACAACATTCAAATTATAAAGTTGGCTTGCCGGTGGTGAAACCGAAATTTGAGGCGTTATATCTCCTGTGCTCCATAAATATTGGTGGCCACCGGAAGCAATCAGATTTGCCTGAGTTCCAATGCAAATCAACGTGTCGTCGCTAATCTGGATTTGAGGTAAGTTGTAAACGGCCACTTCAATAGTGTCAGAAATAGTACAATTATTCACCGATGAAGCTTTTAACCAATAAGTTGCAGTTTGGGAAGGTGTTAGGGTGATATTGTTTTGTATTGAGCCGGTGCTCCAAAGATAACTGCTTCCCGGTATGGAATCGTTAGCAGCCAGATTAATGGAATCATTGACGCAAATGGATGTGTCGTTGCCTAAATCAATATCAGGGTATGGATTTACCATAATGGTGATGTTTGTATCGTATTGACAACCTGCCATATCTATCATGCTGTATGTGAGTGTGTTTGGTCCGGCAGTGATGGCCTGATAGGACAGCGTATCGCCAGGTCCAACATTCCAGAATGTGGAGTCGATGATAGGTACATAACCCCATGCAACCGGAACAATTGCCGGGCTGAAGTCGATTCCCCAACTGAAAATATAGCCATTGTCGATGGCTAAGTTGTCGGTAATTACGATGCTCCAATTTCCATTTATGGGGCAGCCAATCAAACCTGTGAATGGAGTTTCGGGTAAATAGGTTACTATCGGGAATGGTCCACCAGCTGTGGAAGTCGCCGGATAAGCCGTTGATGGAGGAAGATATTTGGCATTAGTATAAGGAGTGCCTAAAACGTCTGTAAAATTGTGAGTGTAAGTTGTCGCTGCTGCCAACATGGTTGTAGAGCCTGTCGAAGTCCAATGATACATATAGCCTAAACCCGGAATCGGTAAAGCGTTATTGTCGATAGGTTCGCCAAGATAAGTATTAGAGCCTCCTGGGTATGATTTCAACGTCACAGAAGAATTATTCGGACATTTCAAAACAATGTTTAAGTCGCCAAGGTAGGAATGCTCAATTTCCGCAAAAACGGTTTGAATATCCGAAGCCGAAGTAATTACTTGAGTTGGGTTGAACCCGGAAAAAACTAAATTGGAGGTGTAGCTAACTCCCGTTCCGTCAGGGAGATAGGTTGTGTCGGCAATGGCTTGACTGGGGATGATTTCCCACGGAGTCGGATGCGCTATGCCTTGCAGCCAGGTTGTATCGTTCTGACAGAGAACATGATCCAAAACGTCTGTGCCGGTGAAAGTTGGTTGCGTTGAAACTCGAATCCTTACTTCGGAGGCTTGCTGTGAAAAACAACCTAAGGTGTCAACGGCTACGATATTTGCATTATAGCCTTGAGCGTTGTTTAAAACAGCCGAAATGTTTTGTCCGTTAACGATTTGACTATTATTGAAATTCCACGAAAAAGTTGTGGTTGAACTATCTTGATGATAAAAATAATTATTGTAAGGAAAGCTTGCTGTACCGTGCAAACTGACTGAGTCACCCGGGCAAATGTCGATATAATAAATGCCACTGTCTAAAGTGTAGGGTGGGGTGGAAGAAGTGATAACTGTAGTGAAATCTTGACAGGGATAGCCGCAAGCAACGGTAGCCGCCCAACCTACACCGGTTGTTACGGAGCGCCATCTGACGGTGAGTTTTCCGGTGGGATTGAATAAACTGGGTCTAATTACTTGACCTACAGGGGAATTACCATTATTGTAAATGCCAATTAAAGGTGCATTAATGTCGGCACCATCAAAGACTTCCAACTTGCAGCCGATGCCTACGTTGAAGGTTGTGAAAATCAAATTCGCAAAGGTTCCAAAAGTATTTGGAACAAAACTTACCGTGAAATCCTGTCCGGTTGCATAGTTGCCGGTAGGTCCGCCGGAATCGTAAAAAGTACCGGAACAGCTTGTAATGGTCTGGTTATGATAGTTGTTAATCAAATAAGTTTGACTAAAACCTTTTAAGGATAAAGTGGTTAATAACAGGATACCAAGAATGTGTTTCACAATAGGTTGCAATATAATGGTTGAAGCAGCAAAGATAAAGTTTTTTTAACGTTAAAACATGTATCTGTTATTTTTTTTCATGAAATAGTTTCTGTATTACATTTTCCTTATAAAATCCTTTGTTTGAAGCTAATTTAGTCCTTATATTTCGCCTTTTTTCTGTGTTTTTTATACCAAACGATGGTTCCACTAATTAAAATGAAGAGGATTATCAGGCCTGAAATTGGAATGATTAAAATGTAAAAAATTCCGAAAATGGGTACGTAGATTCGGGCAGTGTGCACTTCCAAGGAAAAATTCCAAAGCGACATTCCAGATTTATCTATGATTTCCTCGGACATAGGGGCAGGAAATTTTCCTGACTCTAAGTTAATCGCTCCTAAGCTGTAGTCGAAAATGATTTCTTCTGCGCCAAAATCTTCCGTATATCCGCTGATTTTAAAGTCTCCAATGGGTGCTCCTTGACTGACAGGCGGTTGCCACGGTTGTTTTTTGATGTAGTCGAACACAAATCCATTGGAATAATCCCAAAGAAAAAGTCCTTCAAAACTTCCCACAAGGTAGGTATT
This sequence comes from Bacteroidales bacterium, assembly GCA_016937295.1. Classification (GTDB taxonomy): domain Bacteria; phylum Bacteroidota; class Bacteroidia; order Bacteroidales; family UBA1556; genus UBA6267. The sequence continues at coordinate 2,165 of JAFGWF010000053.1, read as the reverse complement.
GGCAGCCTTTTTTTCGAGCACCGTAACGCCCATTACCGAAGCCGGAGGTTGAAATCGAAATCGTTTAAGAGGAGAGAGGAAATTGTCTTCTGAATAATAGAAAGCATCCATTGTGCTCAATATGAATATTTTAGAATCTGAATCGTATTCAATTCGTCGCAATAAGTCGAACCATGGATTAGGGGTGTCCAATTCGGTGAAAGGAATTTTCCCGACTTTGGCATTACCGATAAATGCTAAGAGAGGTGGCCGTAGAAACATTCCTGTTGACGTGGTGATGATTAGCAAAACCACAGTCGTCCAACCTATCTTATTATGCCATTTAAGATTCCATCGGTTTGTTTTTTTTATTTGTTGTATGTCCATCGACTTTTTCTTATGGCTTTTTATTCGATAACCGTTGATAAACAGTATGATACCTGTGATTGTAAGAAATATGAAGATAATTGCCACCATGTCCACAATAAGTTTTCCTACCGAACCATATATTTCTCCGCTGTGAATTACCCACAAGGTTTTGAAAAGTCCGATTTTGTGGTCATAGCTTTCGGGCTCCGGGAGAATTATTTCCTTGAAAGTTTGACCATCCATGGTCGTAAAAAGATGGGAACGCGTTAATACATAGATTTTTCCATCCTTCTCTAAAAGGTCAACCACTCTTTTTTCCTTTACCGGAAGACTTATTTTTTTCCAAGCTTTTTCATTTTTATCATAGTTATAGAGCCCAAAAAGAGTCGCCGCAAATAGCTTTCCATCAGTCGTGTGCAAAATGTCGGCAATTTTTCGGTTGTCAACTCCTTTCGGAAATCCGTGATTGAAATCGGTGTAGGCACTAAAGTTGGAATCGGTAAGCCAAACTCCAATATTTCCATAAACTAAAATGGAATCATTGCCAATCTTTTTCGTTCCATTTATTGCAGCATTATTCCAGTTTTTGTATTGATAATCTTCTGCCATCCACCCGCGTTTCAAATCAATTCCCGAAAAGGTTTCACGATGATTCAATACGATTCCTGAAAGAGCAAAAGCTAGGATAAAAAGGCTAAAAACTATGCTAAGCCACTTGTGATATTTTCTTAAAAATTTCATGTTTTATTACCTTTACGGTTTAAATATCAATCTCCTTTTTCGTCAGTTCCCTTACGGCTCATAAATTTGTCAAGTAATGTCTGTTTCATAAGTAAAATATTTAAGGTTAAAAATTAAATACTATAACAAGATAGTATATAAGTACAAAAAAAATAGGCTGAACGAATTACCGAAAAATTACTTCTCGTATCTGAGAAAATATTTCAAAAACACAACTGATTTATTACCTATGAACTAATATTTGTAAATGTTTTCAAAATTTAAATCACTTAGTCGCGCTTGATTTACTGTGCTGAGAAATTTTTCTCGAACTTGAATCCACGTAGCATGCAATACACAAGGATTTTCGTCGGAACATTGTTTAAATCCCAAAACGCAACCGGTATATTTTTCTATACCTTCAACGGCATCAATCACATCTGCAAAACTGATTTGTGCCGGAGATTTGTCGAAAACATAGCCTCCATCTCGTCCTTGAATACTTTTAATAAATCCTTTTTTCGACAAATCAGTCAATATTCGGCGAAGATATTTGTCTGAAATATGCAAGGATTCAATAAGGTATTTCGCTGAATACATGCGACTTGGGTCTTTGGCCATAAAGCTCAAAATCCTAAGTGCGTATTCAGACGTATTGGATAAAATCATAATATGCTACATAAAAGTATTATTTTGCAATAATACCTTTTTTTTTGGTTCTGCAAATTTTTTTTTCAAGAAGAAAATTCAATTCAAATTTCATTACTTTTACAAATCCATTTTACAATACCTAAACACAGACATTATGAAAGCAAAGATTACCATTTTTAGTTTACTTTTTATTTTTCCTTTCCTCGTTTTTTCCCAAAACGCCCTACATTTTGATGGGATTAACGATCGGGTGAATTGTGGAAATACAACCGCTGTACAAATTGCCGGCAATCAGATTACGGTAGAAGCTTGGATAAAACCAACGGCCTTTGGGATTGAGTATTGGAGAAATAATATAGTAAATAAGGAAACCTGGACTCCTGAGGCGGGATATATGTTGCGTTGTGGGGCAGGAGGGAAATTAAATTTTACGCTTGGCAATGGCT
>JAFGWF010000304.1 GCA_016937295.1 Bacteroidales bacterium | reverse complement strand
TAAAGTAATAATTTTAGCCACGAAGTCATTCTTTTTTTGTGGCACAACATCACCGAAACAGGTGGCACAATTACACCGAAATATCAAGTTTGGGGTTTGGGTTGAATTGTTCTGAGTTTTGGGTTTCTGGGTTGTCCGCGAATCGAAGATCGGCGGAGTCAATGACGCGAATGCTTGGCTGCGTCAAGCGGCAGAGCCGAGCGTAACGAATGCTTGGCTGAGCCTAGCACAAACGGATTCTTGGTGGAGCCAATCTGCATATCAAGGGGTTACAAATTGGAGATTGGTAATTGGATGTTGTAGGTTACTTGAATTTGTCTAACACATCCTTCGCCTGAAAGTAAACCGGTGCCTTTCCAACACCATTTAGATTGGAAAAGCCCAAATTATCTATTAATACACCATCTCGATAAATAAATATCGAATCTTTCATTGAATTGATTACAATTGAATCACCCAGCAAGAATTTTGGAGAAAAAAGGGTCATGAACCTGATTTTATTATCCTTAACTACAATATAATCGGATTCAATTTCATTAATTTCATTCGTCAAATCATCTAATTGAATAACTGCCACATGCTGCTGAAATTCTATTTTATCGACAATATGTCCACAAGCCATCTGATTCCATTCGATAATGGTTTTCCTATACTTCATTGTGAAATCAACATCACATTTCCTGGTAATGAATATTGTTGCTACTATTATGATTATGAAAAAGATTATCGTTTTTATACTCATGCTGTTTACAATAAGATATTTGAATGAAACAATGTCGTATTCTCATTTATTTTACCCCTAAATTGGCTGTGCCGAACTTCGTTTCCCTAAAGGGGACTTTCAGCAACTGTCTGATTGACTGATCAGTTGCAAACACCCCCTTCAGGGGGTTGGTGGTGTAAATACGACAATATTTCCTTTTCATTACTTTTCAACCATAAAGAGCTTGTAATTATGACAAAATAAATTCAAATTCGCTCATGCAAGGATGAATCTCAAATAATTAACAAAAGAATGAATTGTGGCAAGAAGACTGTACGAGGGTAAAACCCAACATTTCATAATAGATGATCGCCATCAAATATTTAGCCTTTATAGCTCAAAATGTGGTTTTTGCCAACATTTTCAGAAATGGGACTTCTATTGTATGGCATTCCCTCATGGGATACCCGACAAATATCTGACCGGTGAAGTCATCCACACATCTGTCGATAAAGATCAAATTGGAGATACTGTTTTCACGCCCAAATAGGATAGAACACCTTGAAAACACTATTAAAATCTACCTGATACAACCCAATATAAAAGCGGCCATTCCTGGCCGATATGCAAACCAACTCCCCGATATACTTTTCAACGTGCATTCTCCTGTTTAAAACAAAATGGTAATTGAGTGGAGAAAAAATGGACGTATTCAATCCACACCCTGTAGAATTTTATTCACAATATAAAAAAGGCAGCAGCAAAAGCCACTGCCCCCTAGGCCGGGATTGGCGCACGTCCGCTCCCAAAGAATATCGAAGATACAACAACCCTAATACCAGAAATCTTTTCCCACCATACAAACTGGTAAGATCGTAAAAAACAAGTCACCCAATCAAGTGCATAACACCCACCCCGGCGGTTGTTGTGGTTCTAAACCGACTCATAGCTGGAAAAATAGGCGACAAGCTCTACTAACCGCTCCAAGTCCTACTTATTTGCAAAAGTTTTTAATCAACACAATAATCTTTGGTATAAAAATCAATCCACCTACTATTGTTGAAATCACAGCAGAGATCAAAACTGCTCCAGCACAATAATCTTTAATTATTCCAATTTTTTCATGCCAATCCGATTCAACAAAATCAGCCAGTTTTTCAATTGCTGTATTCAACAATTCCGTTAATATCACAAGTCCTGAAACAATAGATATTGCAATCCATTCAGCCAAATCCAGTTTTAATATTATTCCGAATACGATTACACATATTAATGAAACAAGATGTATCCGTGCATTATGTTCATATTTAATCAAGTTTTTAATACCATTGAAAGCAAATCGAAAACTCATTAATCTTTTTTTAAGCGAAAAACTGTCTAATTCCTTCATTTTGTCATCAGAATCAATCCTATTATTGGCAAGTTAACCATAAATCCTACCTTATCAGCTACCAACTTAGTGTTTGTTGCTGAAAACATCATTCTTTCTACCCTAAAATTTTTAACAAATTGATCCTGAGTAATAAATCTTTCATGGAACAACCCTGTGCGCTTGTGCCCGAGTTCAAGAACAACTCATGAGGTATTGGCAGCGCGCCTTGCTCAGTATTTATAAAAATGAAAAACAATGGGTATTGTGGAACTTGGAGCAATGTTTAGTTCAACTTTTGCCCCAATGTAAAGCGTATGCAAACAACGCTTTATTGGGGGCTAAGTGCTGTGTGCCTTTTTTATTCTCCTTCAAGTCCCAATTAAGTCTGATATCAATTTTGACAGGGTTTTTACATCACTGTTTATTGTACCTTGCATATATTGATCGTAAACATATTGGTTGTCAGCTGGATTCAAATTTAATATTAAACCTTTTTCCAGCCCAGGAATAAACATCTTGAAATAAGTGTCGATGAATGCTGAAAAGACTTTCTACTCCTTTAATCTTGATCGGTTTTTCGTAAAGCTCTTGAATACGCTTTGCAACAGCTCCGCTTTCAAAAAAGAGTAAAACATCTGGATCCGATATGTCTGCTAAATTTCGTAAGAGTCCTGTTTCAGGATCAGTATACGTATAATCAAGGTCAAGGTATTTGTATGATTCAGACATAAGATTTGGCCTTAGCAAATTTGATCAATTCTGACAACGTGATTTTACCAACAACATAATCTCTGATGATCTCAACACCTTTGGGAGTTGGTTCAAAACCCTCGAACATATTACTTCCGATGGCATTTGCAGTACTTTCCAATGTTTTTAAATTGGAAAACTTTACCCCCATAATCGTCAAATTGTTACGGTCTATTTCTATCGGATTAAACATATCGATCTGGTTCAATTATTCATTACAAATTTAGTCATTTTCGGCCAGATTTCTACTTGCAAACAGAGTATTGTTCAAAGGAGTACAACCTTTGGCAGACGAGGTATGCAAAGCGCATGCAAGCAACGATTTATTGAGGACTAAGGGCTGTGTGCCGTTTTTATTTTAAGTTATCATTAGTAATGGTAAATCTATATATATTATTCCCTGCATTCATTAAACTACTTGTTTCATCTTGTTCGTAAGTCCAATTTTCTCTAAGTGTAAAATCCTTTTTAATCATAATTTTGTTGACTATATCAGAATATATTGCTAACGAATCACAATATGAAAACAAATTATCGAGCCCCTCATCATATAATCCATTATGCGTATCGAATTGTACTATTTTGAATTCTTGTCCAAATGTGAGTCGTTGACATTTTATTGAGTCATTATCAATCAGTTTATACGAAACAAAGATTGTCGAATCTGATTTATTTTGTATCCAATATTCATATCCTCCATATGGGTCACAAGAAATCAAACCAATAGAAATCAACAAGCATATTAAAATTTGTCCTTTTTTCATCAGATTTTTTTTTATAAAACAGTCAAATCAACTTACTCACAATCTGGTGTGGTGATTTTACAAAAATGGTGGTACACTTCGAATGCAGCCCGTTGGAACTCTCCATCGACCAAATGGAGGAGTACCTTTTTGCTATTCGCCAAAACGAAAAGCCCAGCCTCAGTTCGTTCAAACACCTGGAGCATTGGCTATGCGCCGTATGGGGCAGGTATGGGCACAAAAACTATTGGTATTGTGATACTTGGAGCAATGTTTAGTTCAACCTCTGCCCCAATGAAAAGCGTATGCAAGCAACGCTTTATTGAGGGCTAAGTGTTTTGTAAATTATGTTTATTTCTGATAATAATTGATTCTCTTCATCTGAATTCGTTTCTTCTGAATGCTTTTCATAAATCAATCTAAAAAATGATTTTTGAGTCATATTTAATGGCTCATGTGATTTTATTATTCTACAAAGCTCAAATCTTTTATGTTTGTTATCGATAATCTCAAACAAGGTATTCGATGTTTCCTCTGCACAATTAACTTCTTCAATTTTTTCTAAGAAACTTTTTATTTTTTCGGCAGAACTAATAATTCCAACATTTTCTATATGTCTAAAGAATACAACGGTTAAGGCATTTAATTCTGAAGCATAACAAGATGCGAGCAAATTCACAGGGCAATTTAGAATAATATTAGTTAATTGTTCGTCTTTAACAACTAAAGCTGAATGATGTTGAATCGCTAAAATAGAAAGATTCATGACAAAGTCGCTATGCTTAGTCTTATTGAATTGATTTATAATCATTGGTTTTATCCTATCAAAATACTTTTCATGCATTTCTAAACTAGCAAGTCTATTGAATACATGATTTATGTCTTCTGGAATTTTTTCCAATCTATTTAATATGTATTCAATCTCTTGTTCTTGGATTTTCAAGTAGATTCCCTTTAAGTCATTATCTATTTGCTTTTTGGTAGTATCAACATCCTTTTGAATTGCAATAACTTTTTCCAGAATTTCTTTACTTTGTGTGAGTATCGCAGAACTTCGATTCTGAATAACAGTTATGTACACACCTATAAACAGTCCAAATAATCCAAAAATTAAACCTGCTATTGATATAAGATTGGATGTGGAACTTATTTGATTTGATATGCTATCATTGGAGTTACTAATTATATTCAATTGAGTATCTAAAACCTTATCTTGCTTATCCAATAATAATCTTACTTCTTTTATGTCTCTATTCAATGAATTGAATTGCTGTTCTTGTTGCTCAATTTTAAATTTCATTGAATCGATACTTGTCATATGAGGTTTCGCAGATACAATCATTATTACCGCAAACAACAGGGCAGTCAAAAAAAACTTCAGTTTCCTAAGTAAGGGTATTTGTATTGGACTCATGTTGCTAATTTTTTTTATAACTGCTAACGGATGGCCGTATGCTGCGTAGCCTGTGTTGCGCCTGCGGCAGGCTATGCAGTATAAGACGTGTTGTGCATTCGTGCTTTCATTTAAATAATTCTTCTAAATTAATTATTTTTTATTCATCAATTAAATATTTATCTATTGTGTACTGGTGGTCTAGAATAAATTCGCAGCTCGGTGTATTTCCACATTTTCTGCATGATAAATGATATGCGCTGTTTATTGTATTACATTTGCTGCAGGTAAATCTTTCCTTCTGTTCGACAAACCATTGTTCCCAGCCTATTTCTACCAAACGTTTTTGAGATTTTTCGATTTCCATTCTATGTGGCAATTTTGATTGAAAATCAATTAATTCCACACAAGGAAAATCATTACATTCACCACAAAATTCAATATTTTTTTGGTGTGTGCATTTAATGAACGTGCACATTTTAGAACAATGAGCTGATTTTCTATCGGCACCGCACCCGTCGCAATAGGTTTTCGACACTGACTGTTTTAAAACAAGGGCGTATTGAAGTAATTTTTCTAGTTCGTTTTCCTGAGTAGCAAGATATATGCCACATGCACCGCAATATAAACCGCAAGCTGATACAATTCTTTTATCGAAAATGTAGTCGTTTATCGAATTGTGATTATCAATATTATTCATTTATTTAAAGGTTGAGAAACTTTCAACAGGTCTTCTTAAACTAACAGGTTCAGGATAGCTTTCCACATAATCGATTTGGGCAATAAACATAACTTTACCGCTTAAAGTTAAAACCGTTTTGGCTTCACTTCCAGGACCTGTCTCCTCAACAATCTGGTTCATGGGATGAAATTCAAGATTCATTTTCGACATTTTAGATGCATAGCCTGATAAAGTCTTCCTGTATTGATCCAGCCTTCAATGTTCTCCAATTCCTGAGTAATTACTATGCATCCGCCACAATTTTCAACTTGAAGTTTTGTTTTTTCTATGCCTTTCGTCACAAAAGACTCCTTTTTTGAATCTTCCGGTTTGAAAAAGTTTCTGACAATAAAACCACCGATTCCTTTCATACCTATCCCTGACGTTGTTAAGCCATCTTGTTTTTCTTTTTGCATCTTTGTTCGAAAAGCGAATCCAGCTTGCTAATTCATCCTGCGCATTTTTGCTCATGGCTTATTGGATATACATTTCCTATTCTTTTTTAGCAATGTATTTTGCTTGTCCGGAAGTCGCAGGGTAATAGTGAATATTGGAGTCCTCAATTGAAACCAGTTCTTTCCAATCCGATTATTTTATTGATGTTGTATCAAAAGGGGGTCGTAAAGTGGTCCTGAGTTTAATTTCGTTTAGAATAGGATCCTCCTTTTTTTCTTCGAATTTGGATAAAGCTATTGATGCTACAGGAGAAGAAGAACCGACCGGAAGCGTATTAATTTTTATGTCAGTTTTATATCCGTAGCAAGAAGCAGCACTATTTAAGTTCTCAATAAAGGCTCCAATTGAAATATAAAGTTCCCGTGAAGTTGGATCAACAACGGGCAGATTCCTAGTCACATCAGCAAAAACCAATATTGAATCTACCCCGTAAACTTCCAATTTCCAAGGTTGCGAATTATGCGAACTTCCGGCAAGGGAGGCATAATAGAGTATCTGATAAAGTTCGTTTTTATCACTATCGATAGTTTCCATATTACTTATATTATAGGGAGAACAAGAAACAAAGGATGCGAGTATGTATAACATAAGATAATAGTTTCTAATATCTTCCACGACAGTTTCTTAAAATGTTTTGAATATTATATTCCAAACTAAAAATGCCAGCCAACTTTAAGTGATACCTCGCCTTGAAATTTTTTGGTTTTGTATTCAGTGGCACCTACGGATACTTTCTCATCATTCATCACGTAATGCACCGCCCCCCATGGCTCAACATAGAAGTTTCTGTACACTTTAAAAATATATCCACTCCCTGCCGTGGCAACATAATCTTTAAAGGTATAATTCTGGTTGTCGCTTTTCGAGCTTATTGTGTTATTCCACCTTTCAACTCCCGAACCAAACCACCATCCTTTGAAGTTGTTTTTCAGAAAGTAATCAAAAATCAAGGCAGTGGCAGTTGTTTCCAAATTAGTGAAGTCATCATTTCCCATAAGCTTGTCAGGCATTGTAAATCCGGCAATTACTCCACGAACCCTGAACTTTTTGTATCCATACCACAATTGAGCCGAATAACCAAAATTACCGGTCGTAGCACTCATTATTGGAGGAAGTAAGTCAATAGCTACTCCAACAGTTTGTTTCGTTTTTAGACTATCGTTTTGGGATTTGAGATTTGATTTGTAAGAAGTTTTTCCAACAACATTCGATTGTGCTGAAATTGTTGCGGCCATTGCCATCATTACTACAAAAAGAAAGATTTGCTTTTTCATATCATAAAGTTTTTAAATTTATGATGCAAAAATAGGCTCCTTAAAAAAGGTATTTGCTCCGCAAATGTTACCAAATTTTACTTGTCAAAAATTTCTTTCCGAATTCTACTTAATGACTTTGGTGCAATGCCTAAATAATTTGCAATATGATAAAGTTGGACCTTTTGAAAGATGTCTGGATGCCTCATTAGTAGTCTTTCATAACGTTCCGTTGCTGATAGAACCTGTAAATCTATACTTAGTTGGACAATTTTTAAATACGACTGTTCCATTAATATCCTGCCCAGTCTTTCAATCTTTGGGATTTTGACATATAAATCTTCTAATACAGGTTGTTTAAGAACCAAAAGTTCGGAATTTTCAATAGCCTTGATGTTAATTAATGCTGGGGTATTGTTTAGTCGGCTCAAATTATTAGTTACCCAATCACCCTCAAATGCAAAATCGGTTGTTACTTCATTACCATCATCCATTGATTTGAAATAGATTAATACCCCATAATTGACAAATCCGATAGAATTGCATATCTGACCTTCTTCTAAAAAGAACTCATTTTTATTCAGAGTTTTCACTTCAAAAGAATCAGAGAATACAATCAATTCCTCATCGGTCAGAGAGACTATTGAGTCAATGTTGCGTTTTAATATTAATGTTTTATCCATAAATTACTTCATAGTTTGGTCTTTTAGCATGACGCACAACGGATGGCCGTATGCTGCGTAGCCTGTGTTGCGCCTGCGGCAGGCTAAGCAGTATACGGCATGTAGGCACCGTAATTTTTATCTTATTTGCAATAAATCAATGTCAAAAGTCGATTTATTCAAGCTCGTATCGAATACCGATATATCAGGCAACTTCTCAGTAATTATAGAGATTAATTCATTTTTCAAAGTGTGAGGCATTGACATTCCTAGTATAACCTCCTTAATCGCATTTTTTGGCAATTTATATGTTTTTCTAGCTGCATTAAATTTAGTGATTCGATATTCATCTTCATAAATCCACACATCTGATTTTGTAAATAGAAGCTTTGCCATAAATTCCATCGTTTCTTGGATCATACTAAATTTTGGCAATTCTCTTTGATAAATCGCTGCACCTAAAACTCCTCCAATTGTATTTGATAAGATTTCAGTGTCAAAACCGATACAAATACCTTTGTGCGATTCAGCATAATGAGACCACATTAAGAAATTGTTCTTTTGGGTTGTTAGACTTAAAACTCCAAAATTTCGTTCAATATCATCTCTTGTATTCTTAATATTATTTTCAAGGTGCTTATCGTCAAATAAAGTTCCCCTTTTATATTCATTAAATACGTGTTCGTGAATTTTAGAATCATCCCAATCTGGGTGTTCTTTTTTTGACATGCTATACAATTTAAGAAAGATGTTTTCTGGAGTCAGTTCGGCTTGGTCATATACAAAAGGAATTGCTCCTTCAAATGGGTCATTTAGCTGAGAAATTGAGGGAAGATAAAGTTCATATTCTCTCAATATTCTGTAAGTGAAGTCATTTAAAGGTTTGTACTTATATAAAATCGATGGGCAATGTTGCATTGGAATTTTGTTATTATGGTGCCTAACGGATGTCCGTATGCTGCGTAGCCAGTATTGCGTTTGCGGAAGGCTATGCAAATTTTTGAACGAATTAATTATGAGCAAAAAATCTTTTAAGGCTCAAACCCAAATAGCGAAGGATCTTTTTACCTTCCCGAAAAGCCCAGCCTCAGTTCGTTCAACCACCTGGAGCATTGGCTACGCACCGTATGGGGCATGTACGGGCCCGCAAAACAATTGGTATTGTGATACTTGAAGCAATGTTTAGTTCAACTTTTGCCCCATCGAAAAGCGTATGGAAGCCACGATTTATTGAGGGGCTAAGTGTTGGGCAACGTTTTTTTTTAATTTCAGTCAAAAGCGATTCTAATTTCATTAGGTTTTCTTCGCTGGCTCCTATAAATACTCCAACTACCTTTTGTTCTCTGTCAATTATTATATGAGTAGGAAATGCATTAATATTAAAATCATTTCCTTTTATTGGAACAATTTGGTAGATAAATTTGTGTTTCGACAAGAAATTATCCTTTAAATTTTGCTTATTATCATTCGAAGCTAAAGCAATGAAGACTATATTTTTGTCTTTCATTTTTTCAACTAGATTATTTAAATGGGGGATTTCTTTTATGCAAGGTCCACAATTTGTACTCCAAAAATTCAAAACAATTACTTTCCCTTTTATATTTTCAGATTTGATTAAATTGTCATTTAAATCCGTGAATTCAAATGGTTTTATTGTTTCACCTAAAGTGAAATTAATTCTATTAAAGAATTCCGCATCAAATGAAATGAATGCTGAATCAAGCTCTGGAATAAACATTTCTTTGAATTGAGAATAATTAAATTTTCCACCTAAAAATTGTGAAAAACACCACGATTCTCCTTTGTCATGCGAAATTCCAACAATTCCAGATTTTTTATTTCCAAATTGTAAACTAAAATAGGCTTGTTGTGATTTTTCAAGATTAACAAACTTTTCTAATACAAGACTATCAGCTATCCTTGAGTCTTTAGCCATTACTTTTTCCCAGATCCGCTGATAACCAATTTTATTTTCATATTGTGTATCAGTTAAGAAATCGACAAAGGTTTTTGAGTCTTTATTATTCCATGCTTGGAGCATCTTACTGGCATTTTCCATTGAAATTTTCAGATATTGGTCTTGAGCGTTCACGAGATTGATTGTCAAGATTAAAAGAAAAATTGTTGTAATCTTCATAACTTATAATATTGAGCGAGTCAAAATGAGCCCTAACGGATGGCCATATGTTGCGCATCCTGTGTCACGCCAGCGTCAAGCGTTTCAGTAAACGGCGTTTTGGGTGCCGTTTTTAATTATTTTTCAATTCGTTGGTCATCCGGAATGTTTACTACTCCACACCCCTCAACTAACCATTCTCCATTTACATTTTTGATTTTCATTTTCAGCCGAAACTGGTTCCAATCAATACCTTGTAGAATTAAGTAAATGGTTTGAATTTACCCATTCAACTATTCCAATTGCATTTTTCATTTGGTTGCGAGTCTCAACATATTCATTAATAAACCTCAATGCCATTTTACTTTGTGAATTATTCTTCAATGTAGTTGATTCTTTCTTGCTTTCGGAGCTATTTTGATTGGATTGCCCACATGAAATTAATCCAAATATCAAGGCTATAATGGTTAGTATTTTCATGGTTTATGAATTTTATGCTGGTACCAAACAGGGGTAGGTCGAATTGTGTCTGCCCCCACCCCTTAATCAAATTAAAAAAACTGCTTATCCCTTTCAGTCAAGTGCTTTTTGTAATATCTTTAAAAGTAACAGGAGCTGTATCAACGGCTTGTTGCATCAAGCGATAGAATAATTTCCCTCTGTATGTTGATAGCTTCCTGTTGAATCGAAATGCAAATTCATCAAGATAAAAAGACAAATGCTTTGGGGAGACCTTACCTTGATGAGTACCATTAATCCAACGTTTTACGAGAGAATCAACCATATGTACATGAGGCAACAGGTCATGTGCTTCTTGTCCACTCCCAGAAATTACCTTTACCTCATGTTTATACGATTTAGACTTTGACAATGCTGTATATCCTGTCCATCCGTCCGTAATAACCGTACTGCCTTTTTCAATATTTGTTTCAATGAATTCCATTAGATTCACGCCCGAAGCGTCCGGGATACACTGGAAGCGAACCCTGCCGATTTGTTTGCCATTGCATTCTGTGGCCACGACAACCAAAGTTTTTGTTTCAGCCCCTCTTCCTTGTTTTCCACTACCAGTCTCTCGACCCCCAATAAATGTTTCATCAACTTCGACAATACCCAATAGCTTGTCCCTGCCTGGCCTTACCATTGCTCTTCTAATCTTTTGCAGCCACGTCCATGCAGTCTCATATGAACCAAAGCCCATAAAATCGGCAAGATTGCTGGCACTTGCCCCTGTTTTCTGAGCAACAACCCACCACATGATGTGAAACCAAAGCAGCAGTGGTTTTCTCGTGCCATGAAAGATTGTACCACTAGTGACTGAGGTTTGCGTTCCACACGAACTACAATGTATTATTTTCTGCTCTGTCAACCAATATTTGCTATTGCTACATTTTGGGCACACAAACCCATTTGGCCATCGCATCTCGAAAACGTAGTTCCAACAATCATCCTCGCATTTGAATTGCGTGATAAACTCCTGAAAATCTTTTGGATATTTCTCAAACTCGTTCATGAGTCAAAGATAAATATTTACTTGACTAAAGGGGATAAGCAATTTAAAAAATATCAAGAAACTACAATTTGCTCTCTAAGTCTTTAATTTTGTTCTTTAACTGCGTCACATGCCACGATTGAAAAATTGTCATACCTATGAGACTGAATAAAAAAAATTGATTCCCATAAGAAATATGTAAAATTTTCATTACAGCACCTACAATGACTAAAGTGGAGCCAAGTCCATAAACTATATTTTCTCTTTTCATCTTATATGATTTATTCCTTTTACTTAAATTAAAACCACCTAAAGTGGCTGTATCTATAATTAAATTCTGTTTGGGATTGTCTTTTATAAAGGCATCAAACGGATGGCCGTATGCTGCGTGGCCTGTATTGCGCTTGCGGAAGGCTATGCAAATTTTTGAACGAATTAATTATGAGCAAAAAATATTTTAAGGATCAAACTCAAATAGCGGAGGATCTTTTTGCCTTCCCGAAAAGCACAGCTTCAGTTCGTTCAAACACCTGGAGTATTTGCTACGCGCCTTATTGGGCATATTTACGGGCACGAAAAACTTTTGGTATTGTGACTCTTGGAGCAATGTTAAATTCAATCTTTGCCCAAATGTAAACCGTATGCAAGCAACAATTTATTGAGGGCTAAGTATTAAATAAAGTTATTCTTTAATCAAGGTGTAAAAGATGTCAATATATCTATACGTTTTAGTCATAGTAGAAAAAACAAAGAATATCCATAGATATTTCAATACATTAAATAACAACAACCAAGCTTTCTGAGTAATTGATAAATCAAATGTAACCAACAAGATAAAAGACAAAATAAGGGTAGATGCAGCTGAATAGACTGCAATTTTATTGAATTGAACAAGCTCCCCAAATCTACCATATTCCTTTATGAGTAAAATGGATTTGCTTTCAGATTGCAGTAACAATGCTAAAACAGTCAATAAAAAACCAAATAGAACTCCTGAAATGGTAATACATGTGTTCACTATTTCTTTTGTAAAAACAACAGCCTTAACCTTATCATTACAATAACTATAAAATACAAAAGTTAAGATAAATGCTATCAATGATGGATACCATTTTTCCCAGAAGCTTAGTATTTTCTTTGATTGTATCGACATTTTTAGTTCTTAAATATTTCATTAAGTTCTGACTTTTTTAGGTCATAAACATCAATTACTCCTCTTTTTCTATCAAGGTGTTGTATATTATCAAGAATGGGTGGCTCTTCTAATTGAAATGAACCAGTTAATCGGTTTAAGAATAAGTCAATTTCTTCACTTACAGTAATTTCTGGATTACGCTCTGATTGTTTTACACCTTCTACTTTAATTCTGCTACTAAACTTATTCAAAGGAAACATTTCTTTAACGCGTACAATTCCGTCTACCAAACTCTCAATACTATTTTTGTTCAGCCCACCTTCTACTAATTCAGAGGTTAATGTAATTTCCATGGAATTTGTTGCGTTCATTTCTTTAGCAACTTTCGCAAAACCTTTTAATGGTCCATGAACACCTCCTTCATCTTGTATAATTTGAGTTGGACAAGCTACTTTAAAATTAACTTTCTTCAAAGCAGAAAAACTCCTTATTTTTCGGTATGTATCAACAGAAAGAACTTCATTTAGTTCCAACGTAAAATTAGGAAAACCGTTTTTGCCACTAAAATTGGATTCAAAGAATTCAATAATATGTTTCGTGAATACCCCAAACTGATTATATTCAATTAATAAGCATTTATATTTTTCAGAATAAAGTATCGCATTTGGATAAGCAAGACCTTGTCCATCTTCTAATTCAACAGGAGAATAATCGTCCGTATCTACTTTATGTTTTGGTGGTATTCCATTCCTTTTTGTACCGACAAATGTTCCTGTCACAGTCTTGTTATTATAATCTTCAGTAAACTTTAGTTCTATATCTTTCCCGTCTATTTTGATAGAATTATGAAACGATTTTTTTAATAATAAGTCTTTAAAATCAACGTTATGGGATATTTCTACTTTAAAAAAGTAAACTTTTCTATCTCTCTTTTTAGTAGCCATTTTAATTTATAGTTTAGTATTATTCATTTCTCTTTGTTTTAACGGATGGCCGTATGCTGCGTAGCCTGTGTTGCGCCTGCGGCAGGCTATGCAGTATACGGCGTGTTGAGCTAAACCCGCAATTGCGGGAGCCTATCTGCTACCAAATTAGCGCGAGTTACAAGCCCCTTTTCGAATTAATTTTTGGCCTTCAAATTTTGCCATTAAATCGTCCCAATCAAAAGGTGTTTTCAAGAAAAACTCAGCCTTACCGCCAATTGATTAAAAAAGCAGTGTTTCGGGCTTCAATTGGTGATGAATGACGTAACTCTTGACTTGTATCCACACAAGCATCTGAAATATCAATGCCATTTATCAAGTTGCCAAGTTTGTTACCAATTCTTCTCCTCCAAAAAACGAAATTCAACAGTAAAATAAGCCATTAGATATTTATACTACTTTTCAATTTAACAAACTTTGACAGTTTAATCCCTTTGCTCAATTCTATACAATAAGATCTTTTCATTTCTGCCATTAAAATTATTTGAGATACACGATAATTGTTTCGTTGTATTATTTCACCAAACTCGATACCAAATAAATGAATGTTTGCTACCTGTTCATTCTTTGGTGCATATTCATACATTTCTTTTAACTTTTGGCTTAATTCTTCAATAGACATTTCAATTAATTTTTTTGTTTATAATATTCAAGTGATTCTACAGACAAATTTGCATTATTGTTTTCGCTGATAGTAATTTCTAAGTTAATATCGTTGAATATACTTTTATATGCTTCAATTATTACATCTTTATCGATGGAATCAATCAAGGCTTTTTCAACTTTATTCCTAAATCCACTACTTTTAATAATTTCAGTATTCCAATGATTTACAGATAAACTATTACTGAATTCAGTCAATACATTAAAAGTTTGGGATTGCCTTAAATAATGTGAATATAAAACTATATAGATTGACGGAACATGATCAATAGAAATTTTTGCTAAAGAAAAATCTGCATACTTTACCTCAGAAAATAAACCATCCATTCTCCTATAGTGTAAGTTAAAAGAATCACCATTTTCCAACAGTAGAATAGCTTTGTTGTCTTTCATGCAAAGGTGTTTAATTTGATCTATAACAACATAATCTGCATTGACATTTATAAAAAATTTGATACTATTAACCGCTATATCAATGTCCTCATGTTCTAGAAATGGCAATACTAGAACATAATTGTAATCATAACTATAAATTCTTCTCTGTGAATTTAACCTAGACTTTAATGTTTTTTTTATTTCTTGATTTGAAAATGTTTTTTTTTTCATTGATTATATTTAAGTGGGGCTGTTGTTTTGCTTACTTGTAATTAGTTGTTATAAAACGAATATTTCTTTTTCCCATTATTATATGGTGTTGTTTTAATATTTCCAATATTAATTTAGCTCCTCCCCACAGCTTCGCCCCCTCACTCACAAACCACCTTGCGCAAGTTTACCAAACCAATTATATTTTTCCCAACGCCACGCATCGCAACAATTATTATTTTCCTTACCAATCCACTCATCACAACATCAAACACCTGTAAGCAAACATGATAAAAGGCAAAAACACATCATCTCACTCCAATCATAAAATAAACCATAATATATTTAACCACCAACTCTTTTGATTAACTTTTTAACATTCATTTTACTGTTTTAAAACATAATGGTAATTCTATAGCGAAAGAAAAATCGCAATCAATAAGTGCCTTGAAAATTGGTTCATTGTGTAAAGGCAGCAGCAAAAGCCACTGCCTTTGGTGTCGGGGAATCAGCACTGGATCTATTATAAGTTATTCTATTTACCTACTCTTAACGATTTTCGGTTTACTCGTCTTGCTTTCTTCCGCAAGAATTATTTGTATCAAATTATTTTTTGAAATTAAATGGTCGCCAGGAAAAACCAACCCAACTCACAACCCAGAACTCAGAACCCAAAACTTCGCAACTTTTCAACCCATCAATTCGTTCAATTGACTCCGTCGATCTTCGATTCGCGGTTCCCCCACTTACTCCATCACGGTGCCATCGGCAAACAATATCTTCGCCGGTTTCCACACCAACTTCACCTGCTTCAAGCTCTTCGACTTGAGCAGCTGATCCTCATCTCTAAATTGATTGTAATCCGTCGTGGCACTGTAGTCGGTGATGGTGTTGGCTTGGATGCCATTATCATAGGTCAAGCTAATGGTCTTGATTTCTTGATCAAACAAGTCGGTAAACACAAGCTGACCGGTGAAGGCCGTGATATCCTTGTTTGTTTTGTTTTCAAACGCAAACTTGTAGGTGATGTATTTTTGGTAATCGTATTCGACATACCCCTTATCAAAAACAGTAACAATCAAGGCTGTTTTTAGACGCGCTACTTTGGCCTCTGCCTCTTGTCTGGCCTTTTCGGCCAGCTCCTTTTCCAGGCGTTCCTCCTCGTCCTGTTTCTGTTTCAAGGCTTTTGCCTGTGCCAAAATATCCTTGTAAGATTTGCCATCAATGGGCTCATTCAATAATTTGGCCCGCACGAAATACATGGCCAGGAGGCTTATTTCAGTGCTGTCGAGGATCTCAGCCTCCCGGATGGCCTTCAAGTCGGCAACAAGGGTCGCGTCGCTGTAACGGTTGTTCATGGGCGATGAACAAGAGACTAAAATGGCCATGCCCAATAAGAAAAATAGATTCTTCATCATACTCAAGTTTAAGTTTATGACAAAGAAACCAATACAAAATGTCAACTACCGTCAAAAATTTTGCGACTTCACTTTTTCATTCAAATAATCTTTCAAGGCCTGAGGATAAACCACCTCCACCTCATCGGGCAGCCCAAGGATAAAACGGCCCACCCCGAGAAAATTGCCCACATCGGTGGTGAGCAGGTAGCTGTTTTTCCCCAGCGGCTTGATATATTTCTCACTCAAAGGAAACTCCTCCTGGAGTAAGTTGCACGCCAGCATCGAAAGCTTCAGTTGGATGGGTACCGGCTCAAAGCTCTGCATCCTAAAAATATCGGTGATCCCCTTCTGGTGATCGGGTTTAAACTGCCACCCTTCATCCAACACCACCACTTCCCTGATGCGCGACGTCTTGAAAATCTTGTTGCACCGGTCTTCGGTGTCGTAGCACCATACGCCCAGGTAATTCACCGTGAAGTCGATGGGTTCCACGACTCGGTCGCGGATGTCTTTGCCGTGCCCCGATTTGTAAGCCTTCAAAACCACCTGCCGCTGCTGCTTGATCGCCTGGATCAGATTGAAGATATTCTCAGTCTCCTCCTTCCTGGAGATGGCGTAGATCACCCGGTCGAAATCGTAGAGGCTGTAGAGCTTCTTCACCAGCTTCTCCTTTTGTTCCGAACCATCCTCAATAGCATGGATCGCCTTGCTCAAAATAAAGGCCTCCTCCTCGGTAAAATGGAGCAACTGACTGATATCTTGAGAGGTGGATTCCTCCTTGTTAATCTTGAAAAAGCCATTGTTGTTCTCGATCACAAACCCCACCTGTTTAAAGGTATCCATGTACCGATAAACAGTACGCTCCGAAATACCGAAGCGCTCCGCGATCTCCTGGATGGTGCGCCCATACCGGCAATCGAGCACCAACAATATCTCCAACATCTTCTGGAACTTCGCCTGGTCTGCCATTCAAAAAGTTTTATTGACTATCCCTATAAAACTTAAAGATGTGAAAAATATTATACAATAATCCAAATTCTGCCATATAACATACACACCCTCGCAAGTGCATCCCCTCCATTCGTATTATGGGGCATTAATACAAATAATTTGTCCGGAGGACAACATGTGATTAACCGCAGGCGTAAGCCTGTGGTAATGCGATGCTACCAGTCACCTGCCCGTAGGGCGGCACTAT
Source organism: Bacteroidales bacterium (assembly GCA_016937295.1). Classification (GTDB taxonomy): domain Bacteria; phylum Bacteroidota; class Bacteroidia; order Bacteroidales; family UBA1556; genus UBA6267. The sequence continues at coordinate 3,312 of JAFGWF010000304.1, read as the reverse complement.
ATCAAACAACATGGAATCAACCATCCAGTTAAGAAGTGTAGTCAATAAACGTTTCCATTTCGCTTGGCTCCGCCAAGTAACCGCTTGCGCTTTCCAAAGGAAAATTTGCGGTTCAATTCGCGTCCTCCGCGGATCAAATTCAACTTTTCAACTCTTCAACTCTTCAACTCTTCAACCCATACACTCCTCAACTCAGAACACCTTAACCCCAAACCCAACAACAAAAAGTAAATCAGTGCATTCAGTGGTCAGATAATGGCTAAAAAATGTCTATAATCCCTCTAATTTTTGATCGGTTTTAGACATTAGACATTTTATAATTATAAAAACAAAATCTAAATTCACAAACATCAATAAATCAACAACATACTTGATTTTATTTCCGATTTTATTTTCTGTTTATTTTTTTTTGAACACGTCGTAGGTAATATTCCGTTTGGCGCCATAGGTCTATCTCTACTGAATTTTAACCAAAACTTTCCAATATCCTTTATTGGTTCCCATACGTTCAATTATTTTGCTATTAGTCAATGCTTTCAAGTGTTTTTGAACAGCTGATTCAGCAATTTCAAGCTTTTGGGCAATTTCTCTTCTTGATATCTTATCGTTTAACAATATCAAATCATACACTTCCTTTTGTCGTTCAGTCAAATGAATTTGACCACCCATTTGACCACCTATCTGACCACCTATCTGACCACTGGTTCTATCACCTCCCATCACACCAAGCAGGTCACTGGTTGAAGCATCAACCTCTGATTTAATCAATGTGACACGAAGTCCGCCATCTATTTCAGTTATTTCCGGTTCTGGCAATGAGGCCTCTTGACAGGCTTCCATGATTTTTAATATACCACGCCCCCAGGAATCAATATAGCCTGCCTTGAAACAGGCATCGGCAATCTTGGGGTTTCGGGGTCTCGAACTATGTTCCCGTTTCAAGCTTTCCACATCGATACCCATTGGCAGGAGTCCTTCATTCCAAATGGATAACTTATGATCGTACACCCGGATTTGAACCGGTGCTCCCATATAACTGCGGTGAACCAAAGCATTCAGCAACATTTCACGTAATGCACTAACAGGGTATTCACCCTTCTCAACCCTTTGCAAACCCTCGAATTCCACCGGTCTCACCAAAAATTTATGATTCAACTGTAAAACCACTTCATTGAGTAGGTAAACCAAGTTACCCTCAACCACCTCCTGGAACCGCAAATCAACGGAGTCTTTGCCAAAACGACCAATCTTCACCTGGATATTAGGATAGAACCGGTTGGGGTCTTTTCCGAAAAGGATGATGGCTGCCCGCTTCAACTTTTCACCGTCGGTCAACCTCAGTTTGTCAAGTATCTGAAATGTAGTCAAACCATTTGTATCAGGCATGCGTCCCTTCTCACGTCCAGCCTCAATAAATGCCGTCAAACTATTTTTATCAATGTCATTCGGGGTGGCAGCCTCTTCCACTACATCATCCCATGTTTTCCCGGCTTTTTTGAGCAGGAATTCATTCAGTTCCACCCCCGTTAATTCTGTTTTAACACTGCCTGAACGGTAGTAATAGCGTCCGCGCAAAGAAACCGGAACCGAATAGGGATTCACTCGTATCGCAATATACTTCTTTTCACCATCTTCCATCAAATTCACATCGCACACAATCCCCATGTCGTTGCGAATCTTCTGCGGAATGGTTACCAACAGCTTTTCATAATCGGCTAAATGCACCACCTTACCGGAATCGTCTTTCCCAATATAAATCACCCCGCCCATGGCATTAGCAAAACCGCACACCCATTTCAGGTAATCATCGTGCCAACTTTGTTTGTATTCGATGTTTTGATGTTCGGGCATATAGAAGTTTTTTATTAAAACAATAATGCTATGATTGTTATGTTGAAAGGTATGTCAAACAAAACCTTGTCGATTTCTTTTCATTTCAAGCCAAAATAGTTGCTTTTTATCAAAGCATCAATTAAAGTGATCCATCTTTTACTTTGTTTTCATCGCTCTTTCAAAACGTTATCTTTTTTCGCTCATCTCTGCCGTAAGGCTCCACTAAATCATCCCTTGCACTTTCCGAAGGAAAGTAACTACTTGAGATTGGCTTCGTCAAAAATTCGTGTAATTCGTGGTCCCCGTCTCCCCAACCCTGAACCCAGCACTCTTCAACTCTCCAAACCCCTCATTCCTTAATTCGTTTCATTCGTAAAATTCGTGGTTCCTGAATCACAGACCAGAACACCTTAACCCATAACCAAACTACAAAATGTAATAAACGGAGTATTCTATGGACGAAATCAGTGAGTTGTAAAGAAATACTTTACAACTGAATCTTCATCCAATTCTCTCTCCTTCAATATACTTGATATATATTGACCAATGTTTTGCTTAGAGGTGGCAAAAAGTTCAGCCAACTGACTTTGATTCATCCAAACCATACCATCCTGGGCATAAAGGCTAACCGAAGCTTTGCCGTCGACAGTGTTGTATATGATAATGTTAGACATATTATAAATTTATTAGATTTATTGATTCGTAAAATGAATTTAACCACAAATCAGTTGAACCTATGCCAAAATGACCAATTCCCACCTGGATTTATAACCTTAATCATTGACCACATCCACCCATTTAGCCAAACCTGCAAGCTCACAAACCTGACTTTCAAACCTTAAAAGGCACTGTGGCCATTCATCGTTTGGTTGAAGGTAATGCTCTATTTTCCGTTTATCACCATTCATCAGTTCAATGGTTGTTATGCAGAAAGGCATATCAGTCAAATACGTGTCAACTTCTTTTCTTTTCAAGTCAAAATAGTGGCTTTCTATCAAAGCATCATTTAGCTTTTTAATGGTTTCAGAATCCAATTGCCAAATATAACGACCTTTCTTCTCAACACAGTCGATGCCCGTATAAGTAACCCTTCCGTTATAATGGATACTCAATTTATAAACCGGGCAATTGCCATCACACCCAGTACGTTGTAACTTTATGGTTTTAAAGTGATCCATCTTAATGCTTTATTATCATCTCATTTTCAAAACGTCATCTCGTATCGCTCATCTCTGCCGCATGGCTCCACTAAATCATCGCTTGCGCTTTCCGAAGGAAAGAATCCGTGGTTCCCATCTCCCCAACCCAAAACCCAGAACTCTTCAACTTTTCAACCCTTCAACTCTTCAACCCAGAACACTTCACCTCAAACCCATCCATCAAAGATTCCTCATGATATTCAAAAAATCCTCCAGCTTATAGGCATTCTCAACCGTCCGCCGCTCATACACCATGAAATACCGGAACCCATTTCCAGCC
>JAFGWF010000303.1 GCA_016937295.1 Bacteroidales bacterium | reverse complement strand
TGCCCAAAAGTGAAGTTGGTGACCAATGTCGCCAGGATGATTAACATGTATTTCATTGCTTTCCTATTTTCGTTTCAGTGTTGTTTTTACTATAACCCCTAAAAGTTAGTACATGTGTATTGCGAATTTCGGGAAGCGTCAGTATACACCGGAACACGACGCCGAACGAAAAGCAAGCGCCCCGGACTTTAGTTCAACCGGGAATAATCACTGGGCGCTGAACACCGCTCAGAGTCGTATTTATTAGCAAATATTATTTTATAATATTTTCTCAATTGCTCTTTTAATATTCTCAATGGAATTTCTTATCGAACCTGCTTCAATAAGAACCGTTTCAATGTCCATTTGATATTTAAGTTTAATGTGTTGCACAATAAATTTATTTTGAGCTAAACAGACTTCGGTTGCTTTCTGAATGTTTGCATTTATTCTGTCTTGTCTCAATGAAAAAATAACCGATGTGACAATAATTAAGACAAAGACTCCAACTGTCAAAAATGAAGCGATTTCTATTATCCTTGCCATAATGCTTACAGGAAGAATTGATTCAATATTGCTAAAGATGAAAGTTTTAATTGTGTAATAGAAAAAATCAAAAAGTGTCGGTTCTAATGTTATTTTGAAACTAGAATTATCAATTATAAACAACTCAAAATTAATGAAAGTGAAATAAGTAACTGTGATTATAACAAATCCGATTAATTGATATATCCATGAAATTACAAACGCCCTTTTACCTTTGAACCCATTTAAGTTTGCGCCAAGGTATTCAATGAGTGTATTTGCGATGATTAGTCTTTCAACTCTTTTTAATTTCAATTCATCTTCTTTTAATTTCTCATCATCTTTGTTTTCTTCAAAACTTTTAATAATCGAGTAGGACTTTTCTGGTTGCTTTATTAGTTCGTCTAAGGACTTTTCAACATTGGCACCAAATAATTTTGCAGGTTGGAGTGATTGTCTGAGGTACTTAATAACAACCTTATAATAGAAAATTGAGAAGTAAAGCATACTGCAAATTCTGACAATGTCAGAGTCTGTTACAACTAATAGCAGAATAGCAAAGATTGTAATTGACGAATGGATTATTGTCGATTTAAATCGTTTGAATCTATTATAAATGAAATTGACATAACTCGACAAAAGATAAATTTTCCCTTTTTGCAATATTGTTTTAGGGGTAAACCAAAAAATAAGCAGAAAAGGATAAAAAATTAAACTAAGATTATAGTACCACTTTGATTTAATCATAAATACTATAATTAAAACGATTAACGTAAATGGCATGATTTTAACAATCCAGTCAAGATTTGCTGGAAGTACTTTTAAAAGGAAATAATCCCCACGAAAAATAATAATCCAAACACATAAAATCCATATTGAGCTATAGATAATATGCTTTGTTAAGAATTTCCAATGAATTGGTTTTTCTATGTCTAAATTTATAAATGTAGATTTAGTCATTTATCGCTTTTTTTAATTCCGACTAACGGTTCCGGGCTTTGCGTTCGGGCGGGTTTCGGAGCACAAAACTGTCAATAAGCACTAAATCCGCCTGAGGCGGACACAAATCTCCAGGTTTGCACGTCAGCCCGCCTGACGCAAAACTCGTGTTAGCGGGTCGTTGTTCTATTTCTTTGTCAGTTTATATCTTAAATGAGTTGTCAAGTCTGACGGTATTACCTCTTCAATTTGTAAGTCATATTTGTCTTTGTCAATGCCGTCAAAGAGTCGGATACCGCTTCCTAAAAAAACTGGTGCAATGTGAATAAAAAACTCGTCAACAAGTCCTGCATTTAGAAATTGTTGAATAGTGTTTGCACCACCTTGTATTCTTACGTCCTTTCCTTTTGCTGATTGTCTTGCTTTGTCCAAGGCACTTTCTATTCCATCATTTATGAAGTAAAAAGTTGTCGTTCCTTCTTGAACCCATGGTTCTCGCTTTTCGTGTGTCAATACGTAAACGTCAGCTTTATACAGGTCATTTGGCCAACTGGCTTCGCCTTCCTCAAACATACGTTTTCCCATTATGAATGCACCTGTTCGTTCAATTGTCTCTCTAATAAATTTCCCATCAGGTCCATCTTCTTTGCATCCTTCCATTCCTAAGTATTCCCAAAAAGCTTGTTGATTAAGCATCCACATATGAATTTTTCCTGAAACTCCCCCCATTGGATTGCTTGGACTTCTGTTGTCGCCTGCGAAAAAGCCGTCAAGGGATATTCCACTGTCGAAAATTATTCTGCTCATATTTTACTTTCTTATTTTGTCGTCTAGGTTATATTTTGTCCGTTTCTATAAATATTGCAGCATTCGCACTACAATGCCCGCGTAGAGTAGAGCCTGCCAGCCCGCTCAATGTTTACATTACGTAAATGTACAAATTATGCGTTGACTGTCAGTGCCCCCTGCATCAACCCGTATCCCGAAAAATCCGGGACAAGCTGTGAATTTTACCGGCCCATCGGGATGTGCAGAAAGGTCATCCAATTTGGCTGGATCCCATCCTCTCTTTGTCGTTAAAAACGA
>JAFGWF010000302.1 GCA_016937295.1 Bacteroidales bacterium | reverse complement strand
CGAGAAAGAGTCTCATAAATACGGTATCTGTGAATAAAGCAATGTTAAGTATATTCTGAGTTAGAATAGTCGGCTAAGATATGATTTTTTAGAAATTTAAATCAATTTTTACTTTAGGTTTTTGTTAAAAAAATCTTGTGTTTTCAGGAAATTATTAAGTTAGAAATCTCAAAACAAATGAATGTTAGGATTAATAAAAGCAAAACTAATATTCTTACTTAATTACAAATCAAAGATTTATTGAAACAATGAGTAAACCGAAAAATCGAATAAACATATAATAAATGACAAAAATCAACTTAATATAAAATATATGCACCTTAAAAAAATGCTACTTTTACTTGTTACTTCAATAACAGTTTAGATATTAAGAATTAATTTTGTTTTTAAATTATATCATTTGCATTATGGAAATATTACCGGAACGTACAGTGGAAAGGCTCAGCCATTACCGCAGAGTACTTAGTAAGCTATTAGAAATCAACAAAGAGTATATTTATTCACACGAAATTGCAAAACTATTACATATCACCCCTGTTCAAGTCAGACGCGATTTAATGCTAATCGGTCACTCAGGAACATTGCGCAAAGGCTACAGAATCAGAGAGTTGATTAGTTTGATTGGAACAATAATCGACAATCCGGAAAAGTACAAAGTTGCCATAGTTGGATTTGGGAAACTTGGTCACGCCCTACTTAACTACTTGACCGAAAACGAATCCAATCTGCATTTGGTAGCACTATTCGACACAAATCCAGAAAAGATTGGCACTACGAATAATAATGTGATCTGCTATTCGGTGGATCGAATTCCTGAAATTATAAAAAGGTATAAAATTGATATGGCGTTATTGACTTTGCCGCCACAATTTGCCCAACTAACTGCTAACCAATTAGTAGAGTCAGGCGTAAAAGGAATAATCAACTATACATCAAGTATTTTGAGTATTGAAGGTGCCTTTTTGGAACAATACGACATGATTGCCTCACTCGAAAAAGTAGCGTATTTTACGAAGCCAGAATTTTATCTATAAAACAAACGTAAAAGTGGAGGCGTCAATCGACGCCTTTTTTTAATTCACTTGGCCAAGGCTTAAGTCTAACTCTTTTGCCAATTTGCCATCCTTAGTATAAAACTTCCAAATGCCAACCTTCTTTCCGTTTTCAAAATTTCCCTGATAACGAATGTTACCATTTTCGAAATAGACAGTTTTCAGTCCATGATCCAAACCATTTTTATAGGAGCCAACAGTTAGTAAATGTCCATCTTCACTATATGCTTTCCACTCGCCATCACGAACATCATTAATCAAATCTCCTACCATATAGATTTGTCCATTACGGAAATAATAGGTTTTCAAAACACGCATACTATCATTCAAATAAACTTGATCCGTAATCATTTTCGTGCTATCATCGTAATAATCGGTAATAACAACATCGCCCAATTCAACAGACTCCCTTGCACTAACATCCGAGGCATTTTTTCCCTTACAAGATGACAAATAGATAGTTGTAACAATTGCGAAAAAAACAAAAACGATACGAAAATTATTCATTTTTTACTTTTTAAAATTCCGGTACTCACTATTCAATTTACCGACAACGTCATTCGTAATATCAATTTGAGGTGTAGCCGTCAGAATTCCACTAAGATAGGAATGTTGAAAAATAACATCATATCCATTAATAACTCTATACCTGTTTAGAAAAGCCAGAATAGTATCATTAATTTGTTGATTTAGTTCTTGCTTTCTCACAATCAACTTATTAGTCACTTCATCTTCCAACTGTTTAATCTCCAATTGCTGTTTTTCCAAACTTGTCTCCATCTCTTGTTGTTGCTTCAAGGTCAACATGTTAGCCTTGCCTTTTTCCATATATTCCGTGTAATCTTTCTCAAGCTTCATCATTTTCGACTCGTAGGCTGACTGCAAACGGGTTTGCTCCCTTTCGAGGTTTTTCAAAGTATTTGTTACAAATTCATACTGATTCCAGAGAGTATCCGTATTGATATAAACCACTTTTAAATCGCTAAAGTTTACCGCGATTGAATCGTTTGGATTCATCAAATCCACTTTTGCATTTGCAGAAGAATCCTGAATTTCACTTGAGGAATCCGCTGTATTAGCTTTTGGTTTGTTTAGAAAAAGAAAAACAACAGCCACAATTAAAACGAGACTGATTACTATGTTTACGATTGATAATGTTTTATTACTCATAATTTTAATTCTTAAAAAAGGGTTGCAAAGATAGCATTTTATTGATTTTAAAATTTGTCACAAATCAGAACAATTCATCGTATTTAGTCCAAAGGTCGTCACCGAGTTTGATACCTTTTTTAACAACATCGTTCCCCCATTTATTCGTATAATCGGTCAACACTTGAATCACTTCTTCTTTATTTCCTGCATTATAGCTTTCCAGAACCATTTTTTCAAAACCTTCGGCCTCGCCAAAAAGTTGCTGTTGAACAGGATTCCAAACGGCATCCACATCATGGCGCATATCGCCCCAGCGTTGAGCAGCCAAAGTGCCTAAACGGTTAAAAACCCACCAAGCCGACTCAAGCGTATAGCCATTAACTCTTCCGGGTGTGGAATAAGCAACCGGTAAAAAAGTTGCAGAGCAATAAACCGGGATATAAACCGAAGTAGCAATATTATCTAAGGCTAACCACACTTTTCCGCCAATTTCGTCAGGCAACCAGCTACGCGACTGTGTGATAGTTCCATACATGGTGTACCAGCGGGCAATAGTTCGTTCACCTAACCAACCCCAGCCGCCATTTATCCGATGCAATTTATTGGCATCATAAGGCATAAACGGATTACCTAATGGCGAAATAATTGATTTCCCGCTATCATCCGTAACTGTCAGATCCTTAGTCATATCAAATGGAGTTCCTTCGTAATAATCTTTGAAAACGGCTACCATTTTATCTAAGGTAACCTTCTCATCAGGTTTCACCGAGAAAGGATAATCTTCTTGATTCGGGTCTAATTTTAAAGATGGAGCCATCAAATCGAACACACGCCATTCCCTTCTGCGCGAAGCCAAACTTGTGCGACTTTCGGGAGCATAAACATGATTAAAGCGAAAAGGTACACCGGATTTTTCGGACCACCATCCAAATTTTTCCGCTACGGTAAAAATATTTTTGGAGGCCATAAAAAAGTCCTTATTCTTCAAATCAATCTCTTTAATGGTGCTGGCATTGGCATTTACACTAATGTGATCGTCCGGAACCCTTTGAGCAACCCAAACAGCTCCTCGATTGCCTTTTCCTGCGCCAACGATTTCGAGATGCCAAACCTCCGTTTTATCCGCAATCGTCAGAGCTTCACCGTAGTCAATCCAGCCATACTCCGTAAGCAATTCATCTGCTAACTTGATGGCTTCACGTGCTGTTGTTGTTCTCTCCAACATAAGCTGACAAAGTCGCTGACAATCAATCAGTCCATTGTCCGATTGCAAGGTATCCCTACCGCCAAATGTGGATTCACCAATGGCCAATTGATGCTCATTCATTGAAGGATAAGCTGTGTTTAAAAAGGCGTAACTGTGCTTTACTTGCGGAATTTCACCAATTTTTTCATGACCGTACATAGGCATAGCTTTGGTGTTATCAGGCACACGTTTATACATGGGCATGGTGGCTCCTTCTGGATAATCTTTTGCCGGAGTCATATCCATCCATGAACGTGTGCGATGACTATCATCCGTGTGTGAAGTCATAACTGACCCATCATAACTTGCTAATTTTCCAACAGTTATTGAAGTACAACCTTCAGGAACACCTGCTTTCCAATCCGTTTTATCGGGTTGTGATGAAGCAGTGACATAGATAAAAAGTAAAAGACCAAGTGATAAAATACGAATCATAATTTATTGTTTTGCAAGGGTTTAGTAAAAAGAGTCCAAAATACACTTAAGAGAACGTAATAAAGGATTATTAATGAAACAGACATATACCAGACATAAATGAAAATGGAGAAAATAGCTATTGCGCCAAAAATCAGCAGATAACGCCAAAAATTTTTCTTGAACGAAATGCTTTTAAACTTCAAGGAGAGCATCGGCAATTTCACTAAGGGCATTATGCTTGAAAAAATCACCACCGCCAACAAGAAGCGATAATCGGAAACAAATTTTCCTAAGCTATTGCAATGACAGACTACATGATTTACCAAAGAAATTCCACCAATAAAAAGTGCATTTGCAGGTGTAGGCATTCCAACAAAGAAATAAGTTTGTCGCGTATCCACATTAAACTTTGCTAATCGTAAAGCACTGGATGCCAATACAAAAAGCGCAATAAACGGGATAGGATTTAGAAACT
>JAFGWF010000301.1 GCA_016937295.1 Bacteroidales bacterium | reverse complement strand
TCCCATCCTTTGCGGGGTTTTGAAATTGGTTTTAAGATAATCTGTCCTTTATCCATTATTAAATCAACAGTGTCTTTGATGTTGTACCTGTCAAGCAGGGTTTTGCTCAGCCTAATCCCCTTTGAATTTCCGATTTTTATAACTGGAATTTCCATAATTTAATTTTTAAATATGTAATTACAAAGTTATAACATTTTGTCGAATTTCAAAATTATGGCTAACGGTCACTTGTATGTGGTCGGGCGGTCCCGATGGAATCGGGAGTGTCAGACCCGCAGGAAAGTGGGCAAAAGGTTTGACGTGTCAAACCGCTAAAACCTCCGCTTGCCATATACAATTTGTTACCCACAGTTTTTGATTTAATTTCTTTGATAATATTTTTCAGAATAATCTTTCTTCAAAGATTCAATATCCAACTTATGTGTGTTTAAAAATTCCTGGATTTTTTCGTCTCCAATTTCCCTAATCTTATAGTTTTTAAATTCTTTGAAAAACGATTTAATATTTGTTTTAAGAGTTCTTAGTTTCCCTTTTCGAAGAATCTTTACTTTGTGAGTAAAATTAGCATTATATGATAATGTTTTTGTATGGATTACTAATATTCTGGTAACAGAAGCATCCTCACCGTATTCACTTTCAAACCAACCACAGTGAGAATTCATTTGCCCTGCTTCTTGTTTTTTTATTTCACTTCGTTCATCGCTAACCTCACTTTTGCATTCGAACAAGAAATAATGGTCATCCACCCCACACCAAAGGTTGTCTGGACCTTTCTTATATTCTTTATCTGGTCGTTCACTTAAGAATCCAAGCATTTCTCCAGTCTCTTGTAAAGCTTTCTCAAATTTGTTGGAATCTACACCAAATGTCAGTTCGCTAAGAATACCGTCAACTGCTATCATAATATCTTGGTAAGAAGTGTGTTTTTTTAACCAATCTTTTATTCGGTGAATTCTATTTTCATTTATGTACTCTAGCTTTTTATAACTTATCCCTTCTTTCGGTTTTAGCAATTGTCGATTTTTAAGAAAAGCACTTTTTTGAACTGTGTTTCCAGTTGATTTACTTAATTGATAACTATATCGTGCTAATATTTGCAGATACCAACCTTTTTCAAATTTGTCGTTCAACTTATTGTCAATTAAGTCTTGTAGATTGGTTTGAGCCGTTTCATAATCTTTTAAATAATATGCTTCTTCCGCTTTGTGTTCAATAGCTAAAATGTCATATATATTTGTGGAGTTTGTTTCAGTTTCTAAGTCATTCATTTCTTCAATGTAGAATGCTTTCCATCCATCGTCTCTTTTTAATATTTGGTTAAGTAAACCAAGTAGAACTTTTCTTGGTTCTTTTCCTTCTTTTAGGTCTTCATCAGCCATTTTTGCAATTTCTAAACCGATGTCTACCTGCTTCCTCGTCTGCTCTGAGAAATACTTATTTGTTTTTGAACTTTTTATAAATCTAACAAGGTCGTCGCCAGTTATGATAATTGCACTGTAGTCCTTTTCTCCTCTAACGCTTCTTCCTAAGCCTTGCTCAATCTTTTGAGCAATTTTAATATTAATTAAATCACTAGTAACCCTACAATTCTCTTCATACCTATCAGTAAGAGAGTTAAAAAATGGTTTCGAGTCAATTATTAATATCCTACAAGATTCATCTGGTAAATCAATACCGTCATATCTATTTGCAAAAACAACAGGTGTTCCGAACCTCCCTTTTTTTAAAGACTGAACATGTTTGTATATATCTTCAGACTTTGCGACTATAGAACCTATTTGTTTATGTTGGTCTGCTTTTCTAAAACTATTAGTTAAAAAAACTATTCCGAATCTTAATTTTTCATTTTGTTTAGCAAACATATTTACGATTGTTTCTCTATCTAGAGAATCATGAATCAGAGAAGGTATTAAAATCATTTTTTCCCCAGACCATTTCTGAACCGGATTTTTTAAGGGATTTTTCACAGCTTCAACATTGAATCCAAGTCCTTTAATAAAAAACGAATCGTCTTGTGTTGTTGCTGACATAAGTATTCTATGAGCAGCGTTATGAAAAGAACCAAAATGATGAATTGGAACATGATACGGTGAAAATTCTAATTTATTTCCACTTATGAAAGCTTGAAAATTTTCAATATTGTCTTTTACGAATGGCCAACAAAAGACCAATTCTAATTCATCTCTGTATTCTGTTAGTTTTTCAAGAATTTCAAATTTTCTTTCAATCCAGCTCCAATATGATATCGGGAGCATAGTTTCATAATCACCATCTTTAATCTCTAAAAAACTACCTTCTCCCTGAGACTTAATTTCATCCTCGAAAGCGGTGATAAAATATTTATAAATTTCATGCTCACTATCAAAAGTTATCGTAAATGTGTCTTTTATCGAGTCGATGCAAGCGTGTGAGTCATCCATAATTACATTCCCAACATCGGTCGAATTATTGTTTATTCCGAATATCGTTTTACCATTAAAAACTTTCTGCACATAAGTTATCAGAATCTTTTTCCCATCAATGAAATCATCAGGAAGAGTATTATCTATATCAATTATACAATAAGGAATACCAAATTTCTTTGCTTCAAGCATTACTTGTTGAGCAAGATATTTATTTGGGCAGATGTATAGACTTGGGCTGTTCTCCGAATTAATTTTTGATTGCAAGATTAATAGTCCAATCAAAGTTTTTCCTTCTCCGGTGTGTAGTTTGATGATTAAGTTATTATCTGCTTTTCTTTTAGTATACCATTCTTTTAAAATATACTCTTGAGCAGGTCTGAGAGGGCCTGTTTCACTTCTTCTATCCAAAGAATCATAGATTTCAATTGGATTAGTTTTTTTCTCTATTCTTTTTTTCCCAAGTTTCTTTTTAAAATCTACCATGTTTTTATTTTAAATTGTGGGTAACGGCTGTGTAAATATATAATTGCATTTATATCGCTATTGTCACTTTGGTTTAGACACCCAAGTCGGGTGTGGAACCCAGGTTTATGTCTTAGCTTTATTTGCGGGTGCGTATTCAATGGTTCCTGGTTTTTAGTTTTCTAAAAATAAACATAAATCCGAAAAAAGTCTGCTCAAATGTTATTTTAAATGGTCGCCTGTGTGAAATGGGAACAACCTTATCGTAACATTCGTTGCCCCCAGAAAAACTGGGCAAGCATACCATAGCACATAATGCACCTGCCGGGGGATTTGTTTTGCCGGAGCGTGATGGTTTCGGTCGCAAACTCGCGCCACCCCGGTTATGCGATCGACACCCGTCAGGGCGAACCGGCACCGACGGTGAAGCCATCTCAGGTAGTCAGGTACCAAGACCTTAGTTTACCTTAATAATCTCCATTGAACTTCCCTGGAACAGGATGCTGTCGCCGGGTTTTTTCCCGGACAAAACTTTCCCGACCGGCGAAACGGGGGAGAGGCAAAATACTGTTTCTCCTTCCATTTCAATTTTCCCAAAAGCAATGGAAAAG
>JAFGWF010000300.1 GCA_016937295.1 Bacteroidales bacterium | reverse complement strand
CCTCGAATGGGGGATTAGCTCAGTTGGCTAGAGCGTTTGACTGGCAGTCAAAAGGTCATCGGTTCGATTCCGATATTCTCCACAAATAAAATTATCAAAAAGCTAAAAGCGAGTATCTTACGGATGTTCGCTTTTCTTTTTAGTCAACGCCTAGTCAACGGCAAAGGAAAAGCTAACTTTTATTCAATATCTGGCTTTTATGTTCATATTATCGAAAAACAACAAAGGTTCCGGCTGCCTTGTCGTGTAACCCTTGTTTTTCCTTAGTAAATCCTACCATCAAAAAGCCAATGCCAAATAACATTGCTGAAAGGAGCTTTGCAAAATGTCGCCCTGAAGCTTTTCCAAATGATATTTTCTTGTTGTTTATGTTAGTCACTCTTAACTTAAGTACAAATTTCCCAAAGGTTGATTGATATGTTGGATTGCTTTCGAGAAATGCATAATATAACCACCCTGTAATAATAAAAAGAGGACTACTATAGATTGAGAATGTTTCTGAAACTCTAAATAAAACAGTAGTTCTCTCATCAACTTGTAAATTAAATAGTCTAAATAAAATTGAGTTAATAACAAATAGAATTACAAAGTCAATCACAAAAGCCAAAAGGCGAATCCAAAAACCTGCATAATTTTTCATAAGTCAATTCATTTAAAATTTATCAAGGTAAAATATCAATACTTGTTACCCGGTCCGTTGGGCTTCCTGTTCGGACAGTTTCATCATTTTCTCCCGAAACTGTTCCTTCGTAACTATTTGTTTCTGTGTAGACATTCTGTTGAACTACGTTAGTATATAGAGTGTAGTTTACTACCAAAAGGAGAAATGATCATCGGCAAATAGGATATAAAATCCAATGAATCCAGATAAATCTCCCCAAAGCTGTCCAAACTTCAATAATTTGTTTGGTTTAATTTTGCATTGCTTATAATCATTTATTAGAACCGACAATGAAACTATCACAATAAACAATATCGGAATTTCACTCTTAAACCAACGAAACACCTGTGTCATAGACAGTATAAATAATCCACCGACGATCCATCCTTCAATCATCCCCAAATATAAACTATCTATTGAGTTAAAGATTTTCGAATAAACAAATTTTAGCCCTGTTGTTATTGGCATTGTAATGAAACTAACTATGACATAAACAACAGCACCTAAGAAGTAAGCTAATATTTTCATGTAACTGAATTGTTTAGTTAAATTATTTTGTCGAAACAATTTTAAATATTACAGGTAAAGGCCAGCTCAACAGCCGGCCTTTGCTAATGTTAACCCCCAAACACACATTGACCGAACGGCCAATTTTTTTAATATCTTAGTTTCTTATATTTTCTGTTGAGTTTCATAATCTGGGAATCAGTAATTCTCAAATTTAAAAACAATTGTGTTTAGATCCAATCAAAATAAAACAGAGGATTAATTGAATATTTTTACCAAATGAAAGTTAACATCTTTATCACAGCATCAAACGATGGTGAGTTTTTAGACGGAGTCGATTCGTTAGGAGAAATGCTTCATAAGACATTAAAGGAAGCCAATAAGCAATATCCTGAAGATAATAACTATTCCTTCCTCATCGAATATCTTGAAAATAATAAGGTGTTCGATTTCGATGCTTGGTTTCACGAAGAATTTCCGAAACACTTGACAATCATCAACGATTTTTCAAAAGAAATTAATCTTTACGACGCAATTTACTCCGATTGTTTAATGTCCAAAACGAAAATGGGAAAGGCTTTGATCGAACTTCTTTCTTACGGAGATTTCAAACTCGTTTTAACCGGTAGAGCCTGGCGGACAATTGATTCTTTATTTCTTGATTTTGAACTTGTTTCATGTGGAATTCAATTTAATCCTTTAAAATATCTTAAGTCCACATAATAGGAAATATTGTTTTTGATTTACTCAGCCCAATTTTGAGCTCAGTTTGGTAGCCAACATCCCGGCCACGAGATACTCAGCTCATTTTTGAGCAGTCATGTTTTAATTTTAGATTCGCAGAATCTTGCGTATGTAAATACACTGAATCACGGGTACTTAAATAGGGGGAATTACCCCCATTAAAATTGCACTTTTACATTCCCGGAATTCAGGGCATGTAAAATATGTTCTTATTTTTATTTACGCAGAAACTTGCGTGTTTAAATGCATAAGCATTCAAGAATAATAAATACCATAGTCAACTAATCTTTCTTCTGGAGCTTCATTCATCTCAATACGGGTAATCTTGTTTTTCGTTCCAGTAAATAACAACACAACGTTGTTGGTTCTTTCATGTAGTTTTTGAGTTAGAACAACACAGGGTGTTCCTATCTCATACTTACCGTCTCCTTTAATATAACCTGCGTCGGCTTTTAAGTTAGAATCCAATGTTCTGCGGAGCGTTTGAAATTTGTCATTTAAATAGTCAAGATACTCTGATTTGCTGCTTATTGCGCTATCAGCCCATTTTGACTTATATTGTACATTTTCGTGTAAATAGGGCTCAATGAAAGATGTATCAAGGTTATTCCAACATTTGCAGAAATCAATCATAAAATCAGTTAGTAGCTTAATCCTAAAGGACTGTTGCATTTTTTTGAAATCCCGTGCCAGTTTCTCAGGACTGAAACATTTTCCCTCTACTTTCCGCAAAGTTCGTAACATCCCCTTTTCAAAATTGGTTAAGCTTTCTCTTTTCTCCTTTTGCTCTAAATGGTATTCCATCTCCCGGAATATTTCAAGTCTTGATTTTCCGGTTTCGAGTATCTTTTCTTCTACAAGGTGGTTCATTTTTGCAATGAATTCCTCTTTGGTAATTATTTTGCTTTTGTTGTTCATCGGGTCAAATGATACAACTAAATTACAAAATATCTTCGAAGTTCTCTGAGCCCAATTTTGGACCAAGTCACAAGATCACTGAGAAATTTTTAGGTTGCTGATAATATTTTGTACGACGTTTGTATGTCTTGTTGCAGGATCGTTATCGTTTATCGGATTGGTTCCTATCACACCTTGTTTTTCGGCGACAAAGGGTGCTATCTCTCTAAACCCTTCAATAAGTACGCGTGTTGGTATTTTTTTTAATTGATCCGGATCAGTGAAACGAATATTGATTTCGTTTACAATCGGGGTAAAAGCTTTTTCGAGAATAATATTGCGAACTTCTTCAAGCTTATGATCGATAAGTGCTTTAGTTGCTGCAATCTTACGCGTATCATCTTTGGCCTCTCCTTTTTGCTTTAAATACAAAGGCCAATACTTTTCTTCGTAATTTATAAGTGTTGAGCGTGATATGCCACATTCTCTTGCGGTTTTGGATTTATTTCCATTGTTCTGATCCAGAACTGCTAACCATCTCAGAATTTGGGTTTCATCTGGTCTTTTTCCTCTTGTTGCTCCCATTTCCAATTTATTTACTGTTAATCAAATCAATTACTTGTTGCATTCTTTCGTCAATCATTTCCTGGATTTTTTCAGCTTCATCATCTTTGCCGGTTTCTTTTAAATTCAAGCATCTCTCGCGAAGGCTCTTGATATTTTTGTCGAGTTTTATGATAGTGCTTGCATTTGTGGTTCTCTGTGTGTCTTTCGATAGTTCCTTTGCTTCTTCCAATTCTCCATGTTTAAGTTTGTCTTTGATGGTTCTGATATGAATTTCAGCCTCATCAACTGCCTTGTCATATTCTCTTTGCAGTTTTGGGTAATTTCTTTTTGAATTTAGGTGAATACCTACGCCATGCGAAACAGCATCAAAAGCATCAATTTCACCCAAAGCAAAAGCAAGGCCGTTTTGGAGAGGAACCGGAAGAAAACCCCTGAACGTTCCAAGAAGAAATGAAGGTATTTCTTCATATTTAACGGGGCCATAATCTCCCGGCCTCCTCCACCTTGTTAACTGGCCTTTATTCTTGCCACCTTTAGGATCACCTACCCGGTATCCATATTTTTTGTTCGATGTTTTATACTGGCCTTTATTATCGATCCCAAGCAATTCATCCAAGGAGGTAAAACGTTTGCCCTGCCAATTCTCTCCCTGCATAAATTCCATAACCGTTTTACCTATCACACTACTCTTGTTTTTAAACGATTGAGTTGGTGCTATGATAAACTTAACCGGATCGTAAAAATGCCCCAGTAGTGAGAAATATTTATTTACATCTCCATCCTTCTCGTATTCGTCTTTGGCAGAAATCCATTTATGCAATGGTGTAATGTCAACCGCAAGCCAGTTTCCCCTTTCCGGATCTTCAAAAGCCTTTTTATAGGTCTCAGTAACTTCATTCCAATATTCTGTTTCGTCATCATCATCAAACAACACCCTAAGTGCCATTAACAGGTTCAATGCAACACTGCTAAATGCAACACGGAAGAAAGTTCGCTGCCAAAAACGTTGATACATTCGGCGCTCTATCTGCAAGGATTCTTTT
>JAFGWF010000299.1 GCA_016937295.1 Bacteroidales bacterium | reverse complement strand
GCATTATTCAAACCTAAAGCAGGATACCAACTGTAACTGACACCGGTAAATGGCTGCTGACCTAACTGAACTCCACCATTTTGGCAAGGTAAAGAAGTGTCGGCACCGGCTGAGGCCGTTGGAGCCATTTTTACATCCACAATCACTGTATCCACATCCGAGCAACCATTAGCAGAAGTAACGGAATAAGTTATTGGATTTAATCCGATGGAAGCAAGGGCAGGATTGAAGATGTTTCCACTCACGCCTGAACCGGCAAACTGACCACCTGACGGGGTAGCAGAAAGCACTATTTGACCAACATTAGTACAATAAGAGTTGCTCAGATTGGTAATTTGTGCCACAGGTGAAGGTTTAACCGTAATCACTACTGTTTCGGTGGCATTCGTAGATCCGTCACTAATTTGACAGCTATAGGTAGTTGAAACAGATGGACTTGCTAAAACCGTAGCCGTATTTCCACTGAAACCGGCAGGAGTGCTGCTCCAACTATACGTATAATTTCCATTACCACCACTTCCCAAAGCCTGCAACGTTACGGTTTCACCGGAACAAATATTAGTTTGTGAGGCATTGATTACAAGAGAAACTACGCCACCTTGAACAGTTACTAAAGCGGTATCCGAATTTACACAACCAGAGTTATTGTCAGTAACAGTAAGTGAAAACTCGGTAGTTTGTGTTAGAGGTACTGTGGTTGGGTTTAAAATGGCCGGATTAGTGACTTTATTTGCAGGACTCCAACTATAAACAAAGGAGCCTGTTCCACCGCTTACAATTGGATTGAATTGGGTAGTGGTATTATTAGTAATCGTTTGGTTTGCACCAATATTAACTTGCTGAACAGCAATAACATTCGTTGCATTGGAAGCTTGATTGGAGCAGCCATTATTATCCGTATAAGTATAAATTATCTGCCTAATTCCCGGACTTGTGAGTGCCGGATTGAATGATTGACCGGAAGCACCTGCACCGGTGAATACACCGCCGGCAGGACTACCGACAAGAGCAACCGGAGAAGCATTAGAACAGATAGTTTGTGGAAGACCGGTATAGCTAACTGTTGGTAAAGGATTAATCTGAACTGAAATGCTATCCATTGCCGAACATCCGTTCAAATCCGTATAGCTATATGAAATCGAATGACTACCAACGCCAGCAGTTTGAGGATTAAAGCTTGTGCCTGAAACACCCGTTCCGGCAAAAACACCTCCAACCGGAGTAGCAGACAAACTAATTGTTCCGTAGTCAACACAATAGGCAGGTAATATATTGCTAAACGTAATTACAGGCAAAGCATTTACTGTAACTATCTCAGTTGCAGTGTTTGAACAGCCATAAACATCGGTATAAGTGTAAGTTACATTGTGATTGCCAACACCTGCAAGTGAGGGGGTAAATGATGTGCCATTAACACCGGAACCGGAGAAACTTCCTCCCAATGGGAAACCACTCAGTTGAACGGCGGCGGCATCGAAGCAATAATCTGAATTCAAGCCGGATAAAGTTATATTTGAAGGCAAGGCATGAACCGTAATGTTAAGGGTGTCTTGATAGGAGCAATTATTGGCATCAGTGTAACTATAGAAAATATTATGAGTTCCAACTCCTGCTGTTGTAGGATTAAAAACTGAACCCGAAATTCCTGCTCCACTAAAGGTAGTATTTGAAATAGTAGAAATCAAAGTTACTGCGCTATCATTTAAGCACATATCCGACTGATAACCTGTGATTTGCGCTTGAGTATATGAATTAACTAAAGTATTCAAAGTGTCGCTACTTGAACATCCATGGATATCGGTATAAGTATAGACAATTTGATGATTTCCGGAACCGGCGGTAATAGGATTAAACATATTACCTGAAATTCCATTGCCGCTGAACACACCACCGGAGGGGGCACCGGTTAAAGTGGAACTATTTCCTTGGGGGCAATATGATGCATTTAAGCCTGAAGCAAGCACTGTTGGTGGGTTATAAACTGTCACCGTCTTGACATCCGTATCGGTACAACCATAACTATTTGTATAAGTGTAGGTTATATTGTAAGGGCCGGTTGGGACGTTAGCCGGATAAAACATAGAACCATTAACACCTGTTCCAATAAAGCCTCCTCCGGAAGGTGTTCCTGTCATCTGAATTCCTGCGCCATTAGTACAGGCTGATGTTGGTAATCCTGAGATTACCGCATTTGGCATAGGATTAATCGTTAGAAGAACGGTATCCCTTGAAGAGCAATTTCCGCCATCGGTGATAGTTACCATATAATAACCTGAAGCTGTAGCTGTTAAATATTGGGAAGTTCCAGCGGTATTCCATTGGTAAGTAGAATATCCGGAACCGGCATTAAGTTGTTTCGACCCGCAATTAGAAGTATCCGGTCCGAGGAAATTGGTTGCGTCTAATTCATTGAGCACATTCAAAGTACAAGGCAATTGAACCTGTGAATTGTTCGGGATGTTAGTATTGAAATTTATGGAAGAAACATACTGTCCGGTGGTTAAATCTTGAGAACGAAACTTCACATTTAAGGTAGTGCTGTTGCCCGGAGAAAGTGTGAAATTCATGGCAGAATAGTCTAACCATCTAGTTTTACTTTCATAAACAAATTCTAATGACTGTGAAGCAATTCGATTTGCAACAGGAGCATTAGTTGCTGTATAATAGAAGCCAAGGCAAATAACGTTTCCAGAGCCATAAGGCACTAGGGTAGTTACATTATAGGAACCATAAGATGTGAGGCTAACTTTATTACTATTTGATATATTATAATACAAAAAATCATCATAAGAATTGGCGTAAGTAGATGAGCTCAACCCACTTGTTACAGGATGAGTTGTATTTACTGTAAGATATTGGTTAGAGTTATATCCCAGATAGCTTCCGGTAAAGAAGCTCGCGGCATTCAAATATTCAAAATTGTATTGACCCGAATAAATCACAGTTCCGCCATTACTCACAAAGTTCTGCAAAATGGTTGAAAACAAATTGTAAACAGATAAATACGACGTCCCATTTATATAAGGAATAATTACTACATCTTTCCCTTGAATTGCAGTATTTAACTGAGCTGCAGTAGTGATATTTGAAGAAGTTAAGTTAAATTTGGTAAAATGATCATCAAGGGCATTGGTCAAATAATAAAGGTATGATGAATATGCACCATAAGTAAGCATCAAAACTTCCAAACTATCTCCGGTAGCAGAAGCTCCAACGTTACCTGTGAGAGTTGCACCACCTGTGTTGGAAATTGTAACCGGAACAATAACCGAATCCTCACAATGTACAATGGTTGTAGTCAGAGGATTAGGATTGAAAGTTATAGCAGGACTTGGCGTACCGGTTCCATAGAAATTGAAGGTTTGAGTAGCATCATTATTGAAAATAGTGATGGTCATAGTATAGGAGCCGGTCGTTGTTGGAGTGAAACTAAACTTAAATGCGGTGCTATCACCTGGAGCAATAGTGTCAGAAATTTTAAGGGGCACAAGATGTGAATTATTGCTTGCAATTCCGACAATATGCAAATTGGAGCAGCCTGTATTTACGAAATAGATGCTATCGGTTTGTGTGGCTCCGGTATAAACAGCACCAAAGGAATGTGAAGTTTTATTAATAGTCAGCTCTGGAGTACCGGAAACATAGAGAGAACAAGGTATTTCTATATCCGATTGAGACTGGTCGTTATGAGTAATAACTAATTGATCTTCATACCAACCATTTGCTAATCCATTGGCATCGAATTGAAAATTATAAGTCAATGAATCTCCAGGGGTAATGGTTTGTGTTATGGATGAATTATCTACAAATTTCCCGATTTTGCCACAATAATTTATGGCATTTACCAGCATCGTGGTAGCATCATTGGAAATGTAATAATTATCGAAACCGAAAAGTAGTGCTTTACCTTGACCAATACTCCTTTCTGAAATTACAGAATAACCGGAATAATTTGCTAAGGTTACTGCATTCGCATTCGTTATGTTATAAATTGAATAATAATAAGTTGGAATGATATACGAATTGGCAAGGTTTGTAAAAACAGGATGAGAGGTATTATTAATTGGTAACGAACCACTGTATAAGTAACTATAATAAGAACCGGTAAAAAGCCCGGTATTCCAAATATTATTAGCATAGCTACTTTGGCTACCAAGAAAAATGACAGAGCCGCCATTATTTACAAAACTTTGCAAAACCGGACCAAATGCGGTATAAGCATTAAGAACGGAGGAAGTAGTACTCGACAAACGCGGGATGAGCACAATATCTTTTCCGGCAAGAAGAGTTGAAAGTGTAGATGCATCATAAGGTGTTGCCTCAGTGATATTTACATTTGTCATATTCGTTTGAATAACCGACTTAGTATTATTATAAGATGATGAATAATAACCGGTTAGAATGGCTAGCATTTCAATTGTTGAACCGGAAGTATGGTTTGAATCAATATCAATAGTTAAGTTAGCCGAGCCACGATTGTAAATCTTCACTGATTGGCTGCTCGTGCCATTACAAACCAAAATAGAATCGGTTATGGATGCAGGAACGACTTCAATGATAGGTTTGGGAATAGCAGTAAATGAGTAAACCAAGGTATCGTTATTAGGATTTAAATCTGTTTGCCAGTTGGGATTTTTAGTCCAGACTTTTAGTGTATGATTTCCGGCGGTTAGGTTGACTGTACCCAAATCAATCAAGCTGTCAATTTCCAAGAAATTCAAACTGCCTGTCCAATAGTTGGAATCAATAGCTCCACCATCAAGTCTGTAGAAGATATTTGCTGAGAAAAGACCGGTTGTACCCTGATTTTTTATGCTTACTTTTACCGGATTACTTCCAATAGCAGCCGGATTTGCAGGACTCTGAACTGCTACAGGGAACACATCACGAGCCAATAAACTAAACTCATCAGCTCCAATGTCCGGTGTAGTTGCAGAGCGAGTTTCCCCATCAATATCCACTGTAATACCACCATAAGAAGTAGCGGCACCATTCAGGTTTTGATTAAAAATATGTAAATCATCAGTAGCGATAAATCCCGGATTGACTGTTTTTGAATGAGATTCGAGACCATAAGAGGACACGTAGCTTGGAAAAGTTGAAATAGAATAATTAGAAGAATTATTTCTAAATACATAAGAGCCAGTGGAATAGAAATTATTATAATCGGATGAGGTTGTCGAACCATAATAACGATAGAATGCGTAACCTGTTTGAGCATAAATATTATTATTCAATAAAGTTTGATAATAATTATAATAAGCATAAAAAGCTGAACCCGAAGTGCTTCCCCCGTCAGACTTTACTGTATTAAAATAAAACTTTGCATAATAATTTCTATAGGAATAGATTCCATAAGAAGTATAACTGGTACTAATTGCATTGGAATAAATAAAATTATTGTACACATTAATCTGGGCCGCAGAAGAATAATTTGAATAGTTTACGTTGTTTAGGTAAATACCATAAACATTGCTTGTAGGGCTTATAACTTTAATATCATTTTGGCTAATATCTAATTTATAATTAAGGTTATAAATATAAATACCATAGACGGTTGTGCTTGAATTACATGAAATAACATTTTTCTGAATTGTAACCGTATCCACTAAATTCATATAAACACCATGACTTTGATAGCCTGTAATTTGATTATTTCGAATGGTAATTCCTCCAAGGTAATCTGATGAGGAACCATACATAAAAATAGGATAAGCCGATTTTATCAATTTATTATTGGTTATGCTGATATTTCCACCGGAATTCACTTCTATAAGCCTGTGATATGAACCAGAATTTTCTTGTCCTATAAACAAACAGCTATCAATGCTGATTCTGTTAGAATTAGTCAAACTAATAGCACGGCCATAAGTTACATTTTGAACTTTAAATGTAATATTTTGAAACTTGAAGTTTGAAACGCCTTGCAAATCAAAGATATAATTAACCGATGTTGATGCAGCATTATAATACAGCATCACATCAGAAGTATCGCCGGAAAGGGAGCGGAAAGTAACCGTGTTAACAGAACTCATTCCCGAAGGCTGAGTAGTGATGGAATAATTTCCCTGATAATCACCGGATTCAATATTAAACACCACCGGTCCACAAACACCATACTGATAAAGTGATTGTAAAGCCTCATTTATTCCAGGAAAATCAGCCGAACTTCCCGACCCAATTGTATAAGATCCTACAAGCGAGGTTCGATAGCCATTCAGATAAGCAGTATCGTTATAATGATTCAAATCAGCAGCATGATTCACCGAATCGACCCAGGCTACAAAATTGTAAACCGTATCGGCACTAAAAGTACGAAGGCCTAAGAAAACATTCGTGTTTCCCCCCGGACTAAGGTAACCCGACCAACCTTGTTGCATCATCGAACCATTTATCGTCATTTTAACATAAGCTGAAGTAATAGCCTGAGTACCAAAATTTTTCAATGAAACAATGAGCGGAATGGAAGTCCCTGCACAAGTATTGGTAACTCCAACAATATCCGTCACTCCTCCATCATTGGCTAAAATATCAAATTCATCAGCTCCTATGTCGGGAGTAGTTGAGCTACGTGGCTGACCATCTATATCAACAGTTACCGGGCTTAAAGCTGATCCTAAACCATTCAACGAACTACTATTACTGTGCAAATTAGTAGCGGAATAGTAAACACCCGTTGATGAAGCCGAATTCCAGTTAGTATTTGTTCCACTGCGTAAGGTTGCTAATGTCGGATAATTAGTATTATAATAAGCTAAATAGCTTCCCTGTGAATAAAAATTATTATAATCGAAAGTGGAAAAAGTACTATTATAATTATAGAAGGCATATCCATCCGTTTCATTCACAACACTATTATTTCTAAAAGTGTTTGCACTTCCATATTGATATCGCACAGGATAAGCGGAATAGGAAGACGTATTTGGATTTAAGAAATATAGACTATTATGTTCAACATCAGTATAGTTACAATAATACAAATATAATCCATAAAGTGTATTACCGGAATTCTCACCATAAATCCAGTTATTATTTATTTTACCTCGGTCTGAAGAACCAAACTGGCAATAATTCAAATATATTCCAAAGCCATAATTTATTCGTATTTTATTGGCCGTTAAATTTAGATTGGTTGATACATAACCTAAATAGACTCCATAGCTGCTATTAATCGAATTAGTATAAACTTGATTATTTTGAAAGTATAATGAATCCATATATTGCAGATATACCCCATAATAAGAATAATCGGAAATTGTGTTCCCAATAAACCTCATCCCATAAGAATATCCGGATAATCCATAGGCATAAATACCATAACTGCCATATTTTATAGAATTATTCACAAAAATATTTTGACGATAAGGTGCTGATGCGGTGCCATCAAAATAGATGGTGGCAACATAATTTTGGGTCGAGGCGGTATTTGATTCGCCATGAAATTCACAATTTTCAAATCGGTTATTCTTAGCGCTCAAAAGATAAAGAGCATGACCTCCAACAGGTGCAGCATTGTTTTTTATTACTAAATTTTTTATGGTAAAAAATTGTGCTCCATCCAATTTCATTGTAAAATTATCGAGGTGATTGGTAGTCGAAGTAGAAGTAAAATTATATACAACGTCTTTATTTCCGGTGAAGGATTCGATGGTAATGGTTTTTGATGCATTCAAACCACTGATATTTGGAAGAATTATTTGCTCATTATAAGTTCCTGGGCGTATCCGCAATACCACAGACCCTGACATTCCGCATGAATTAAATGCCGCAAAGGCTGAATTGAGGTCAGGAAAATGATCGCCGGATTGATTTCCAACAATGTAAGTTCCGGAATACGAACCACCACATATTGTGATATTTTCTCGCAGCGTATCATTAGCCGGAATCGAGTCACCGGTGTTTTTAACAACTGCAATACATTGATAAACACCACCTGTAGCCATTGAAGCCGGAGTTATGAAAGTAACATTTTGGGAAGCACCTGCCGCTAAAGTTCCGCCATAAGTTTGCTGCGCCCAAGTTTGACCATTGTTAATGGAGTACTTTAGGGTAAAATTGCTTTGCGCCTGACTACCTCTATTCTTAACTTTAACTGAAACTGGCAACGAACTTGATGCCGATGTGCCATTTGTGGGATAAACCCATTGCTCAATGGTGAGATCGTTATTTATTGAAGGAGTGTAAACAAATTTTGTATTGGTTCGATAAGTGGTTAAACTTCCATTACCAGTAGGAAAACTTCCATCAGTATAGACAAATTTGGCCTTATTTGATAACGTAGTTGGCGTATAATACCATATCGGATAACCACCTGAATAACTTCCATCTCTGTTTTCCCAAAGCAATAACAGATGACCTCCGGTATAGTTAAATGGTGTCTGTAGGGTTATTCCCTGAAAACCCGTAGAACTTGTAAAGGCTACTGTGCCGCTATAAACCAAAGTTGCGCCTATGGTTGAAGGATTGATATAACTTGCATTATTGAAAACTGAATCCGTAATATTATACAAATAAACAGTTTGGTTATAAAGATAATATGTGTTTGTTGTATTTGATTTTTGAAACTCAATTCCGGTTATTGTCGCCGGACCATTAAGCTCATAATCGTTAAAAATCATGGCAGACCAACCTCTATTATAATACCCATTAGCCGGGATTGCAGTAGTTGTTCCTGAGGTTGATGTTCCAATAATCACCTCATCGGCAAATAAATTGGTAGTAAAAAGGAAAATTGCAATGAAAGGAATTAACCGCTTCAAAGTAGATGTTGATTTCATAATAAATCGTTTTAGTATGTAGTTAATTAATTTGTCATAGAAATGGCTTGAATAAGCAAAAACCGTGCTAATAAATGTTAAAAAAAAGATTGATGCAAAATTCTAAAAAATATCAGATTGCAAATTTATAGAAAGTTGCCTACCTATTGACATTTATCCTCATTGATTTAAAAGATTATTTACTTTTACCGCCTAATTTTAATTAGGAACCACATGAAGTTATTAGCATTTCTTTATGGTCTTGCATTAAGACTGAGATATAAAATTGTAGTAAAAGGGATAGAAAATCTTAATAACAAAAAGACTTGCCTTTTTTTACCTAATCATCAGGCCGAAGTCGATCCTCAAATAGTTATGAGTTTAGCACTGAAATACAGCAAGATAGCGCCAATGATTAGCTCGTATTACTATAATATTCCAGGCTTAAAAACTCTTTTTAAGGCGTTGGGCGCAATAAGTGTGTCGGATATTGAAAAAGGGCATCGGGATGCCGATCTCCTAAAAAATCTTGAACAAGTAGCTATTACTGCTTTATCTTCCGGAAAATCTATTCTGCTTTATCCTTCAGGGCAATTAGCAGGACAAGGTTACGAACGAATTTATAATAAACAATCTGCATATCAAATTGTAAGAAAACTCCCCAACGAAACCCATGTTATCGGCGTAAGAATCAGCGGACTTTGGGGCTCTATTTGGAGTCGCGCTTGGATTGGTCGTTCACCGGATTTCGTTCCAACTTATCTCAAATCCATTTGGTTTATTCTCGCAAACTTGCTATTCTTTGCACCACGCCGCAAGGTTACCATTGAATTTGAAGACATTACTGAAGATGCTCGGCAGTTAGCTCAATCAGTTGACAGAAAAGCCTTTAACGATTTCTTAGAAGCTTTTTACAACAAAAATGGTGAGGAAGAGGTATTGTTTCTAAAGCATTATTTCTATGCGCCAAAATTGAAACGTCACCTGCCGGAGAAAATTATGGGAAGTGATTTGCAATTAAAAACCAACTCTAAATTCAACAAAATTATCCCTCGTGAAATTTTGGAAACCATTGCAACTGCTCTATCAAATGAATTGAAGATTCCTGCCGAAAGCATAAAAAAGGAGGATAATCTCATCATGGATCACAACTTAGATAGTTTGGGTTTGGTGGCAGTTATGACCGAAATCGAATCGAAATTCCCCAACACAAAAACCCCGGACATTCAATCCATAAAGACCGTTTACGACCTCTGTTTGATGGCTATGAATTTGAACATCGAAACGGAAGAAGACCTAAAACCTTCGCAATTGCACTTAACCCATGAGAAAGATTATAATATTATGCCCAATCCGGAGCTTAATATCTTAGAGCACTTCATTCGGGAATTTACCAAAAATCCTGAGGAGTATTTTGCTTGGGACAATGTTTCGGGTTCGAGCACTCGTGGTGGTTTTTTCTTAAAAACTGCGGTAGTCTCAAAACTCATTCAGAGTAAGGTAAAGGGTAAACAAGTGGGCATCATGTTGCCTGCACTTCAAAGCACAACACTTTTAATAGCAGCTACTTATATGGCCGGAAAGATCCCGGTGATGCTCAACTGGACTACCGGACCAAGAATTTTGGAGCATTGCGTTGACATTGCCCAATTAGATACCATCATTACAGCAGGTTCGTTCTACGAAAAAATCAAAGAGCAAGTTCCTGATACCGTGAGTAGTAAACTGATGTTTTTAGAAAAAGAAGTCGTTAAGCTTAACATAAAAACAAAAATTGGTGGTCTGTTAAAAGCCAAATTTCCAAAGCTTTTTATCCAAACAAAGATTGACGATACAGCCGTAATTCTATTCACGTCAGGCAGTGAAGGACAGCCCAAAGCAGTTCCGTTGACGCACCAAAATTGTGTAACCGACTTGTGGGGAGCCTTACATGTCATCAATATTCGGCATAACAGCATCTTCCTAAGTTTTCTCCCACCTTTCCATAGTTTCGGCTTTACGGTGCTTTCCGTACTGCCTTTAATTAGCTCATTTAAAATAGCTTACACGCCAAACCCAACAAATTTAAAGGAAGTTATCAAAACTATTCGTCACACACGAGCAACAAATGTGATGGTTACGCCAACTTTCCTAAAAATGATAATGTCAAATGCAAACAAATACGATTTAAGGAGTATTGAGCTGGTGATTAGTGGTGCCGAGAGTTTGCCGGCTTCCACCAAAGAAAAATTTGAAGAAATGACCGGTGGGAGAGCTATCATCATCGAAGGTTATGGCATTACCGAATGCAGCCCAATCGTTTCGCTGAATCCCTTTGAATCCCAAAAGCTTAACTCCGTAGGAAAATTTATTATGGGTTTAGACGGAATTATCGTTAATCCTGAAACCGGAGAACAAGTAGCCCAAGGAGAAACGGGAATGTTTGTGGTGAGTGGCAAAAGTGTTTTTAAAGGTTATTTAGATAAAAAAATCGAAAATCCTTTTATCCAAATTAACGGGAAAAACTATTATCGCACCGGCGATTTAGGCTATCAGGATGAAGATGGCTTTTTATACATCACCGGACGGCTCAAGCGTTTTATTAAAATTGGTGGAGAAATGATTTCTATGCCGCTTATCGAAAAGATTCTTCTAAGCATCTATGGCTCTGACGATCAGGTGGTTTTAGCAGTTGAAGGAACCGATGCAGGTACTGAAGCGGTTATCGCGTTGTTTACCACTTTACCTCTTGAAATTCTGGAAGTAAACCGACAACTTCGCGAAGCCGGACTTTCTGCTCTTGCCAAAGTTCACAAAATAATCCCTATTGAGCAAATACCTCTCTTAGGCAGCGGTAAAACAGATTATCAACAACTTAAGTCTTTACTCTAAATCAAATTATTTTTCCAATGAATCCAATTCAAATTAGACAAGCCAGTATTACCGACCACGATCAACTGACTGATTTCAATCTTGCAATGGCTAAAGAAACGGAGAATCTGACCCTTGACGAAAGCACTCTTCGTGCGGGTATTTTGGCCGGCTTGAATAACCCTGATATAGCCTTCTACTTCGTTGCTGAACTGAAAGGAAAAATCGCAGGTTCCTTAATGATTACCAAAGAATGGAGCGATTGGCGCAATAGCTTCGTTTGGTGGATTCAGTCGGTTTATGTTTTGCCTCAATTTAGGCGTCAAGGTATTTATCGAAGTTTGTATGATTACGTAAAAGACTTGTCGTTGCAAGATAAAAACTGCTCCGGCATTCGACTTTATGTGGATAAAACCAACCTAAACGCCATAAAAACATATACCAACCTTGGCATGAATGGCGAGCATTACCAACTATTCGAATGGATGAAATGAATTTACTTTTGGAAAAACACATTCATAAATAATTAAATATCAACCGCTAAACTTTTTAGCATAAAAATACTTTAAAAGAAAAAGGAATCATCCTTGATTCTACCTTTTTCCCATTCTTATATTTGAGCCCTAATTAGGATATGAGGACAATTATGGCACGACAGTTTTTAGGAATTTCAATCATTATATTTTTAAGTTTAATTTTTAATTTAACTTGCATTGCGCAATCAAACGAAACGATTGATCAAAAAATCTCACGATTTCTCGACAAGGCAAAAGAGGTTTCAAGGACGGATGTTGAAAAGTACCAAGCCTACAGAGATTCGGCTTCACATTTAATAAATAAAACCAAAAACAGCGAAATCTTAGTTCGTTATTTCAATATGCGAGGTGCTGTATTATTGGAACATGGCAATTATGACTCAGCATATTTTTATTTTAAAAAGGGATTGCCATTTATCCCAAATGCAACCGAACAGTTACAAATTGTAAATCTGTATCATAATTTGGCAATTTGTTATATCAAAATGGATAGCCTTGAAAAAGCGCATAGTATTTTCAACTTATTGATAACAAAAAACGCTGCATTAAAAGACACACATTCATTAGCTAAACTGTATCTCGATATGGCATTATTGTACAAAAAGCAAAATATTTTGGACAGTGCACTTTTTTATCTTGAAGAATCCCAAATATTATTTTTACGTCTGAAAGACACTATCGGGATTATGATAAATTTGAACGGTAAGGCCATTCTGTTGGCGGATATGGGCTTTTTCGACGAAGCCGTTGCAACTATGCGAAAAGCCTGGGGTTTTGACACTTTGTATGATGGTTATAATATGCTAGGAACGGTTTACCTCAATCTTGGTGATATGTATAGCAGAAGACTTAAAATGAATGATTCAGCCGAGTATTTTCTGCAATTGTGCATTGAAGAAGGTAAGCGCTCCAACATCCCATACATGATTGAAGCTGCGCGAGTTAATCTGAGTAATGTATATTTCAACGATAGAAAATTTGAAGAAATAGTCCAACTTTTAAAACCTAATCTTCAATCCACTTTTCATGACGTGCTAATTTCTTCATGGATAAATACCGGTGTTGCTCTTAAGGAGCTCAACAGAGATAGCGCAAAGTTTTATTTAACAGAAGGAATAAAGTTAGCTAAATCGTATAATTTCCTCTTTTTCCAAAAGGTTGGATACGAACATCTCTACCAATTCGACAGTTTGAGAGGGAATTTTCGTGAAGCATTTATAAATCTCAAACAATTTGAACTAATTAAGGATTCAATTAATAGCTTATCAAATGTGGAAGCATTGAACCAATTGAAAGTTAATTTTCAGTTGGAAAAGAAACAGCAGGAAACCGAATTTTGGAAACGTGAAACCGAAACAGCTAAAGTATCCTTAAGGCGTAAGACCATGATTAACAACCTAATGATTGTTGTTTCATTGGCATTAATCGGACTTTTGTCGTTAATAATTATAATGAGTTTTAAAACAAAAAAATACAATAATCAATTGCATCAATTCAATTTAGAATTGACTCATAAGAACGACCTTCTAAACGATATTAACAAAATAAAAAATAATTTGCTTTCCATTTTGTCTCACGATTTAAAAGCCTATATTTCACCCTCTAATCAGCTTTTACATTATTTAAACGAAAATTTTGATGATATTGATGAAGAAGAAAAACGAACCCTTATTCTTAGCATCACAAAGAGTTCGGACACTATCAACAACCTAATGACCAACCTATTAGACTGGATAAAAATTCAATACAACAAAGACACTCATCAACTTAATGCAACGAATTTAAAGGAGTCCATTGATTTGTCTCTCGAAACTATTCAAGCTACACATCAGGAAATTAACCAGCTGATTATCAAGAATTTGATAAGTCCTGAAACGACGGTTTGTTCGGATCAAAATGTACTCAGAACCATTTTTCGCAATCTGATATCCAATGCTGTAAAATACACCCCAATTGGTGGTTCAATCACCATTGACGGAGTAGAAGTTGATGGATTATTCGCATTGAAAATTACGGATTCGGGTATGGGAATCGCACCTGAAAACTTAGACAAAATATTTGATTATTCCTTCAACCATTCCACCTTAGGAATTCATAAGGAAAAGGGTAGTGGTTTTGGGCTTAAGGTTGTTAAAGAAATGGTAAAAATAACCAAGGGAAAAATTGAAGTGGAAAGCCGGTTGGGCTCAGGGACTACATTTACGGTTTATTTTCCTTTATGCCGGAACAATTGATATTTTTGCACGGCAAGGCAAGAAAGAAACTATAGCCAAGTAAACCGACCAACAAACCGAGTGCTGCACCGCCAATAATATCGCCCGGATAATGCACTCCGAGATAAACCCTGCTATAAGCAATTAAACCAGCCCAAAAGAAAAGCCAATAAAAAGCTTTGGGAAAACGCTTTCGAATAAATAGCCACATTATAGTTGCAATCGAAAACATGTTGGCTGCATGACTCGAAACAAATCCATACTGACCGCCACATTT
The DNA here is from genome assembly GCA_016937295.1 of Bacteroidales bacterium. Classification (GTDB taxonomy): domain Bacteria; phylum Bacteroidota; class Bacteroidia; order Bacteroidales; family UBA1556; genus UBA6267. The sequence goes on along the minus strand of JAFGWF010000299.1, from coordinate 7,532 downwards.
TCCATCGACAGTATGAACAAGCTCCAAAAGTTGGGGATTGTGACAAGGCCGGAGTCTTTCAAAAACATTTTTAAATAAATGCACACTGCTTGCGTCAGCAACCGCAACTACAAACACCACAATAATAAACGGCAACCAAAAACCGCGATTATAAACTTTCCAAAGCAACCAAATAAAAAAAAGATAGAGAGGAATCCACAACGATTTGCTGCTAATCGCAGACATTATGGTATCGAAAAATGGATTATGAAAACCATTAAAAAACAAAAAAAGTTGCTGGTCGATATTTTGAAGAAAATCAATCATCTTATTCATATTTATTCAAATTTATCCATATTTTATCTTTAAGTTGCTGAATACCAACACCTGTTACTGAAGAAATCATTACATAATCCAAATCGTCAGGTAAGGTTTTTTCAAGTTCAGCCAACATTTGTTCGTCGAGAATATCAATTTTAGTGATGGCTAATAGACGGTTTTTGTCCAAAAGGTCGGGATTATATTTCTCAAGTTCGCCGAGTAAAATTTTGTAGTCCTTCAGAATATCGTCGCTATCCACCGGAATCATAAACAACAGGGCCGAATTTCGTTCGATATGCCTCAAGAATCTCACTCCCAAACCTTTACCATCGGCAGCGCCCTCTATGATTCCCGGAATATCGGCCATTACAAAGGAGCGATGGTCGCGATACGAAACAATGCCAAGATTGGGAACGAGCGTAGTGAACGGATAGTTGGCTATTTCAGGTTTAGCAGCCGAAACCACTGAAAGCAAAGTCGATTTGCCGGCATTTGGAAAACCCACAAGGCCAACATCGGCAAGCAGTTTAAGTTCTAAAATTCTCCAACCTTCCTGAAAGGGCTCACCGGGTTGGGCATATCGAGGAGTTTGGTTTGTTGCCGATTTGAAATGCGCATTTCCTTGACCACCACGGCCACCGGGCAAAACAATCATCTCCTGACCATCCTCTGTAATCTCACCCACAATCTCATCAGTTTCTGCATCCCGAATCACTGTACCCAATGGCACTTCGATGTAAGCATCAGCACCATTTGCACCGGTGCTTGTTTGTTTGCTTCCCGACTCACCATGTCCGGCTCGGATATGCTTGGTGTATCGCAAAGGAAGCAACGTCCACATCTGGGCATTTCCTTTTACAATCACATGGCCTCCACGGCCACCATCGCCACCATCAGGACCACCTTTGGGAACAAATTTTTCGGTTCGCAAATGAGCCGAACCACTTCCGCCATTTCCCGACTGACAGAATATTTTTACGTAATCAACAAAATTGCTTTGTGCCATAATTATTTATTTTCCAATCCGTTTCGATACTACACTATCGATACGTTGGAATACTACTTCATCTTCGTCTGTTCCGTCAATTTTTACAAGAATATCTTGACGTACATAAAAATCAACAACATCTTTTTTAATGGTATTTTGCCATTCTTCCAAACGGTGAATAATAACATCCGTATTCATATCATAAGTTCTGGCTTTCATGGTCTTTCCACGAGCCGAAAGCCTTTTGATAGCTACCAATGTTTTACAGTCCATTTCGATGGCAATATCCACCTTCGAGTTAATTTTTTTGAGCAAACCATCTAAAATATAGGCTTGCACTAAAGTGCGCGGAAAACCCTTAAAAACAAAACCATTGACATGCGGATTGTCCCGAATTACCTGCTCAATCAGTCGGATTGGATATTCATCCGGCACCAAATCTCCGGCATTCATAAACTCCTGACAAGTTTTGCCAAGTTCTGTTCCTGCTGCAATTTCGTCCCGCATCAGTTTTCCGGTGGAAATATAGGCCAGGTTGTATTTTGCAGCCAATTTTTTTGCTTGCGTACCACGTCCGGCTCCGGGTTTTCCGGTAACTACAATATTGAAATACTTGCGTTGTAAAGTTTTTTCAATGGCATCGCTCAAGCGGGTCGTAATATCAGCAATGGAACCAACGCCATTGATGGCAATAAACTTTCCGCGTGCCTTATAAAAATCTTTTAGAGGATGTGTCTTTTGGTCATATTCCAATAGTCGCCTTTCAATCACTTCCATGCTATCATCATTTCGACCGGAAGATTTTCCTCGCTCTAAAAGTCTGTTTATCAACTCTTCACGTGGAACTTCTAAACTCAACATAAAGGAGAGTTGGGTGTTTAGTTTGAGCAAAAGGCCATCCAGAATATACGCTTGAACTACAGTTCGCGGAAATCCATCGAAGAGAATACCATCGCGTTTTTCGCTTAAAATACGCTTTTCGATAATTTGAACAATCAAATCGTCAGAAACTAATTTTCCGGCAGCAATCACCGACTTAGCCTTTTGTCCCAATTCGGAATCTTCGGCAATTTCGGCACGCAAAATATCGCCGGTTGAAATATAAGTCAAATTATACTTTTCGATTAAAAACTTCGACTGGGTTCCTTTTCCTGCTCCGGGAGGCCCAAAAATAGCAATATTCAGCATGGTATTCTATTTAACAAGTTTATAAATATCAGGTAAATTTCGCGCAAAACCATCATAATCAAGGCCATAACCTACAATGAAATCGTTTGGGATTTCTATACCAATATATTCGATGGCAAAATCTTTTTGAAACGCTTTTGGCTTAAATAATAAGGTGGCAATGCGAATATCAGTTGGATACTTGCTGTTTAACTCTTCGAGCAAATGTTCCATAGTAATGCCGCTGTCGATAATATCCTCAACAACAATAATATGTCGTCCGGCGATGCTTTCATTGAGCCCAATGAGCGACTTCACTCTACCCGTTGTTGTGGTGCCATGATATGACGAAAGCTTTACAAACGAAATTTCACAGTCGATAGTAAGTTTTTTGAATAAATCGGCAGCAAACATAAATGCACCATTCAGAATTACAAGAAAAATTGGCTTCTTGCCTTTATAATCTTGATTGATTTGTTGCGCCATTTTTTCAATGGAAGCATCAATCTCCTTGTTGGTGATAAATATGGAAAACTCCTTATCGATGACTTTTATGATGTCTTGATTCATTGAATTGATTATTCCCTTAGGTTTGAACTTTGAGGTGAGCAAAGATATGAAAATCAATTAATGTTAAGGGAATATTTTCAAAAAATCTGTAATTAGGTAAAAAATAACTCAATTGCGCATCCCGTATCCCTCGCATAACTTTTTGCATCATAAAGAAAATCAATCATATCAACAGATTTAAAAGATTTTAGATTTACTAAGTTGAAGGATGACAAAATTTTATTTTAATTGCAGTTTGAATTTTGTCAAGAAATATTATGATGATTAGTTTACATAAATCGAGTAAATACTTTTGGAAAAACGGAGAATTTTTACGAGGAGATACGTTAGTTGACTTGACTTTGAACGAAAGTCCCGTTTATGAAGTGATACGATATAACGGTAAGTTTCTGTTTTTTGAGGAACATCTGCATCGGTTGAGAATGTCGTTAGACAGACTCGACTCAGAGCCAAAATCTATTTATCTGCCTTCCCAAGTCGATATGAAAGAATTGTTTGTTAAAAACAATTTTCTTGAAGGAAATGTGCGGATGGATGTTTTTCCAAAAGCCGGAATCACTGTTGCCTATTTGGTGCCGTTTTTCTACCCTTCGGAAAATTTTTACCACGAAGGCGTAAAAGTCGTGCTTCAGTTTGATGAGCGTAAAAACCAACAAATCAAGCAGTTTCAAGAGGATATTAAGAGAAATACAGCCGAAATATTAGCAAAAACCGGTGCTTTTGAAACCCTTTTAGTAAATAAGGAAGGATTGATTACCGAAGGAAGCAAATCCAATGTGTTTTTTATAAAGGAAGGCAAAATATACACATCGCCCGAACAGGTAATCTTGGCGGGAATTACACGAAAAATGGTTATTAAAGTATTGGAAAACATGGGATTAACAATTTTCTTTCAAACGATTGATACTAAAGCAATTACAGGTTTTGAAGCCGTATTTCTATCCGGTACTTCTATTGGTGTATTGCCCGTAAAATCCATAGAAAACAATCATTATAATTCACAAAATCAATTAGTTAAAGAAATTAGAGAGCGTTATAATAAACTTTCTGAAATTTAAACAAATTCACCTTGACAATAATCTGATTGGAAAAACAGACCGTAAAAAATCAATATGATAATTTTACATTTTTTAATTTCATTGTTAAATTATTGACCTAACTATTTTTATCTTTGCCGTCCAATTCTGCAAAAGTTCTTTATAACTTTGTGATAAACTTTAATTTTAAAGCTTTTTGCTGTCAAAAATCAGTAACAAGTTCTTAATTTTTTTCGTCCATTATTACTCGAATTAAATTTACCTAATTATCAATACCTTAAATTTTACCTTTATGAATTTTATCAAAAACCTGATGCTTACCGTTGTGGCATTGTTAGTTGCAACTTATGCCACTGCTCAATCGGGACTTCCATCTGATGTGCCATTGGATCCGGCGATTCGTTATGGAAAACTCGAAAATGGCCTTACCTACTATATTATGAAAAATTCGTTGCCTGAAAATCGGGGCGAGTTTTATATAGTTGTAAATGCCGGAGCCGTTAACGAAACTCCCGGCCAAAATGGTTTAGCTCACTTCACAGAGCACATGTGTTTTAATGGCACTAAAAATTTCGAGAAGAAGGATATTATCAACTATTTGCAATCCATCGGAATGAAATTTGGTCCAGAAATTAATGCCTACACGGCCACCGACCGCACCGTTTACACACTTACCAAAGTGCCTCTTGAAAACAAAGCAAATATCGACACAGCACTAATGATTCTTTACGACTGGGGATGCAATGTGAGCATGGAAGGTGAAGAAATTGACGCTGAACGTGGTGTTATTCGCGAAGAATTCCGCACTCGTATGAGCGGTATGGCAAGAGCTCAAATGGAAATTCAAAAAACGCTATACAAAGGTTCAAAGTATGAAGTCCATAACGTAATTGGTGAACTCGACGTTATCAACAACGCGCCTTGGGATACTTTAAGGGCTTTCTACAACAACTGGTATCGCCCTGATTTAGAAGCTGTAATAGTTATTGGCGATTTCGATGTTGACGAAATGGAAAGCAAAGTAAAAACGATGTTTTCGAAAATGCCTGTCAAGGATAACCCAAAACCAAGAAATTATTACGAAGTTCCTGAGCATAAAGAGCCACGAGTTGTTATCTCAAGAGACCCGGAAGCAATGTATAATGTTATCCAAATTATGATAAAACATCCTGCAGATTGGAATCGGAACAAAGATTACTACCGGAGTCAATATGTTAGTCAGCTTTATGCAGTGATGATAAATAGCCGCATGAGCGAAATCAGCCAACAAGCCGACCCGCCATTTTCGTATGCCGGCTCCATGTACACCGGAATGCAGCCAAAATTAGAAGCGTATATCAGTTTTGCGGTAGCCGGAAATGACAAAATTAAAGAATCTGTAAAAATATTATTGACCGAAAATGAACGTGCTCTTCGTCATGGCTTTGTGGTAACCGAACTTGAAAGAGCCAAAAAAGAGATGATGACTCAAGTTGAAAAAGCGTATAAAGAGCGTAATAAGAAAAAATCGGACGAAATTGCTAACTCATTAATTGAGCATTATTTAGGGAGTGAGCCAATGCCTTCTGATGAGTTTGATTATAATTTTGCCAAAGAAATCATGGACGGCATAACTATAGACGAAATCAACAAGTTAGCTAAAAAATGGATTACTGATGAAAATATGGTAGTGGCTATGATGGGCTTGGAAAGCGAGTCGGTAGCATATCCTACGGAAGCTGAGGTTATAGCTATGATTCAAAGTGTTAAGTCCGAAAAAATTGACCCTTACGAAGACAAAGTGGCAAACCGTCCATTGATTGCTGCTGAGCCTGCTGCCGGCACAATCGTTAAAGAAACCAAAGACGAAAAGAAAGGCACCACCACTTGGGAGTTAAGTAATGGCGTAAAAGTAGTTGTGAAATCAACCGATTACAAAGACGATGAAATCCTGATGGGAGCGCGTAGTCTTGGCGGTTATTCCGTTTATTCCGAGAAGGACGATATTTCGGCACGTATTGCAGCCGATGTAGTAGAAATGAGCGGCATTTCCGATTTCGACAATATTGAATTGCAAAAACAATTGGCCGGTAAAAATGTGAGCGTATATCCAAATATTTCAGAGCTTTATGAAGGTTTTAGTGGTAGAAGTACCAAAGAAGATTTTGTTACTTTACTTCAACTTACCTACCTTTATTTTACTGCACCACGTGTGGATAATGATGCTTTTGCAAGTTATGTAAAACGCGAAAAAGCTATGATGCAGAATAAAGCTGCCGACCCTTCTGCTGTTTTTGGAGACTCCATCAACAACCTGTTAAACAACCATCATCCACGCTTTAAACCAATGACTCCTGAGAGCTACGACTTAGCAAAAACAAGCCGGATTAAATATATTTTCAGTGACCGTTTTGGCGATCCAAGTGGATTCACTTTCTACTTTGTCGGTAATATCGACCAAGAGCAAATGAAAAAAGACATCTTGACCTATTTAGGAGGTTTGCCAACCATCAACCGCACCGAAACTTATACCGATCTTGGAAAGCGCATTCCTCAAAGTAATGAAAAAACAGCCTTCACCAAAGAGATGAAAACCCCAAAAGCAACGGTATTTATTGCTTTCCCAGGGCAAAACAAGTATAAACCCGAAGAAAGATTGCTTTTAGATGCAGTTGCTGAATATTTAGATGTACGCATGATTGAAACCCTTCGCGAAGACCAAGGCGGAACCTATGGAGCTTCTGTTTTTTCTAATGTAGTACATTATCCCGAAATTGCTCATTTTGTGGGAGTTTACTTCGATACCGATCCTGAAAAATTGGATACTATGGTAGCCATCGTTTATGATGAGTTGAAAAAATTGCAAGCCAACGGACCTGACGAAAAAACCATTCATAATATCGTTGAAAACAAGCTCAAAGAGCATAAAGAAAAAGTGAAGGAAAATCGTTATTGGCTTTCGATGCTAATGAATGATGACTATAATAAAGAAAACTATATCGGATTTGATTACGAAAAATTCTGGACTGAATTGAATACCAAGCAAGTGCAGAAAGCAGCTAAAAAATATTTGGATGCTAATCGTTCGCTTCAACTAATCATGAGTAGTACCGATGTAAGTAAATTTAATAAATAGAAAATTTTAACAAATTGTGTGAAAGCGGGTTTCCATTTTGGAAGCCTGCTTTTTTTTTGGAAGGCTCTGACAATTTGATAATGCGGTCCCCGTACAGTGGTCGGGAGCGGTAATTGGGCTTTGTATTTTGTGTTGAAGTGATAGCTTTTTAATGAAGTGCTTCGCCGTAAAGGATTGTAAAATGGCTGCGCCGGAAAGGGTGGTAAAATGGCTGCGCCGTAAAGGATTGTAAAATGGCTTCGCCGTAATTGATGGTAATTTGGCTGCGCCGTAAAGGATTGTAAAATGGCTGCGCCTTAATTGATGGTAATTTGGCTTCGCCGTAAGGGGTGGTAAAGTGGCTGCGCCGTAAAGG
>JAFGWF010000298.1 GCA_016937295.1 Bacteroidales bacterium | reverse complement strand
GCTTTTACATGTCGGCGGAGGGTTTCCTGTACTTTTTCTTTGAAAAGCTCCGGCTGACTTGCCATCATAATTTTTGATTCTTCAAAACTCTGATCTACAGGGTAATAACCTCCAGCCCATGGGTTGTGAAGAGAGGTTTGGTCGCTGCCTAAATCCACGTGGATATTGGCTTCCACAAGCTTTTCCCACAAATCGACTATATTTCCAACATAAGCCAAACTGACCACTTCTTTGGCATTTTGAGCTATTCTTATCCGATCCATCAAGCCGTCCAGATGGAAATGTAGCTCGTCAACCCAGCCCTGACTATGACGTTTGGTTGCAGCATCGGCGTTAATTTCGGCAACCACAGTAATGCAACCTGCAATGTTTCCGGCTTTAGGTTGTGCGCCCGACATACCTCCTAAACCTGCTGTGACAAAGAGTTTTCCGGCAAGGCCATTATCCGATTTATCAATCATCCTTCCCGCATTGAGCACCGTGATGGTCGTGCCATGAACTATTCCTTGCGGGCCAATATACATATAGGATCCTGCGGTCATCTGACCGTACTGAGTAACGCCGAGGGCATTGAAACGCTCCCAGTCGTCCGGCTTGCTGTAGTTTGGAATCATCATGCCGTTTGTTACCACAACTCGTGGCGCGTCTTTATGACTGGGAAATAATCCCATCGGGTGACCGGAATACATCACAAGTGTTTGTTCGTCAGTCATTTCCGAGAGATATTTCATGGTGAGGCGATATTGAGCCCAGTTTTGGAAAACCGCTCCATTGCCGCCATAGGTAATAAGTTCGTGAGGGTGTTGCGCAACAGCAGGGTCTAAGTTGTTGGTAATCATTAGCATAATTGCGGCAGCTTGCTTTGATTTATGAGGGTATTCCTCAATTGGGCGCGCATACATTTCATAGGTTGGCCTATAGCGATACATATAAATTCTGCCATATTTACGAAGTTCTTCTGCAAATTCTTTAGATAAAACGGCATGGAGCGAGTTGGGAAAATATCGCAGTGCGTTTTTTAGTGCAAGTTTTTTTTCTTCTTTGGTCAGAATGTCCTTTCTGACAGGTGCATGGTTGATATTGGAATCAAATACCGGCATTTCAGGCAATTCGGCTGGTATTCCGTTGATGATATCTTTTTGAAAATCAGTCATATTATAAAGTTTATATGGATGTTAAAATTGAGGCTCAAAGATATAATAAAAGCGTCAATTTGATTTTCAAAACCCAATTCAATTTGTTAAATTTTTTAGTGTTTGGAACTGATTTTAATCAAAAATATTAGCGTAAGTATTTAAGTCGATATTAAATTATTTTATATCCATTTGAGGATGTTTTAATCATAGTGTCAAATTTGGGGAAAATAATTGGCATGAATTAGGAAATTATCCACTTTTAGTGATTATTTATTTTGGATTGTGAGAAAAATAATCCACAAAAATCAAATTTTTTTATAGAACCGATTATTTTTTAATTATATTTGCGGCTTGATGTTTAACCCAAAAATGAGTTTGAGGAAGTAGAAAATAGGATTAATGCTATAACATATCAAAGTGACATATTATCTATTTCTTCAAATTTTTTTAGTGCAAACAAATTATTAAACCAAATATTGTTAAATGGAAAAGTAGAATATTGAATTAAAATATCGGATTGCGTGCAGCTGTAGTTCAGAAACAGAAAACTGGTAATTTTCGATAAATCCACGAATTACAAGCCAAACGCTCATCGCACAGGTGAGCTTTGCTTGTTTTGGATTTGGGTGTACCAGTGCCTCTGTTTCGGATAAGTTAAGGTTCACCTTTCTATTAAATAAGGATTGAAGGAAAAATTGAAAAGGAATATAAATAATGATTATCAACTAAATATGGAGGACTTTGCCTATGGAAAACTAATTAAACGAACAAATTTTTACCGATAAATAATCGATGATTTAGAGTTTTTTTATTTAAAAAGGACAGTACTGCGCATAAAAGGTTAGCAACTCCCTGCGCAGTGGCTGTCCCAGTGTTTAACCCTTAAAATTAAGGATCATGAAATGCAAAATTAATATTTTTAGCACCTTATTCGCAATGATAATTGCACCATTATTTTTTCAGTCGAACGCTAATGCTCAGAGTGATTGCAGCAACGCGTTTGCATTTAGTATGGATTCTGTTTCACAAACCTATTCCATAAACGATAGTGTGTTATGGATGGAATTTGAAGCCGATACCAACTTTGTTCTTTTTGAGGTAACAACCCACGACACGAATTATGTTGTGGAACATATTACACTCTATTCGGGGACGTGCGGTTCTTTACAACAGTTAGCAACGAGCACATCCTCGTCTTTATCTTCTGCTAATTTAGTTAAAAACAACCTATACAAACTAAAAATCTCCTTAAATGGTATTTATAATGGGGGGATAGATATTTATAACATCTTGTTGTCGTGCCCCACAAAAGCTTTTATATACGCTAATCCCAAAACGATTTGTGCCGGCGATTCTGTGTATTTTGAAAACAGATCATCGGGCAATAATTCGAACGGGTATGTCTTTACTTGGACTTTTGATGGTCAAGCTCCCAACTTTAGTGCACTTATTAATCCAAATAATTGTAATCCTGGTACACAGAATATTCAAGATTTTTTTATAACATTTAACAACCCAGGTGTTTATATCGTTTACTTATATGAATGGGGTCATACACTAAACTATCTTTGGTCTATTGATTCTGTTATAATTACAGTTTTAGACAGTTCATCCTTTATTCCTGTATATAAAAAGAGTTACACATGCAACGAGAATGTATGTTTTTCGGATATAAGTCATAATATAAAACCTTTGCAAAATACTGGAATAGGATATATCAATGGAATATCATGGACGTTTTATGAAATTAACTTAAACTATTTTCAAACCTTTTATACCAATTCAGGAGATACAATTTGTATAGGAAAGTTTCAAAATGGAACTTATATTTTACAAGCGTATGCCAGTGGTTATTGTGAGGATTTTGACCTTTTAGATACTATTGAAATAGTAAGAGATGAGCCAAAACCGGTAATTCCGTCAATTGCCTGCGTGGGTGAATCTGTTATGATGGTAGATACTTCTCACTGCCCTTTATTTTGGAAATGGACTTTTGGAGATGGAAGTGTTGGCATTGGTAATGATACTATTTATCATATCTATAATCAACCAGGAGTATATATTGTTGAATTACAAACCGATAGTGGAGGAACGATAGTTTATAAAAGTATTGAGATTAAAAAAGCAACCAAGCCGCTTATTTCCGGCTCCTTCACAACTTGCGATTCTACGGTGCTTTATACTATTGAAAACTACGACACCAACTACATTTACACTTGGAGTACACAACTGTATGACCCTTCAACCAATCAGTATAGTAGCGGTTCTTTTGTCATTAATGGCTCAGGTACCGTGGTCAGTGCCGACTCGGCTCTAATCGATTGGTACTCATCCGGTTTCCCTTATTTGCCTGAATATGCGTTAGTTACTGTTGAAGCAAAACTTAAAGGAACTAATTGTTCCGATATTTCCACTTTTGAGGTGTATCAGTGCTGTGAAGGTGAACCAGGGAGTGGTTATACGTTAATTTATGACTCTATTTTCCAAGGAACTACAATTATTAACGGTGGAAATTTTGTGGTTAATGGTCTAATAACCGTTACAGATACCATGATAATTAATTCATCTGCTCTTTGGATGGGACCTTATGCGAAAATTGAATTGGATTCAGGAGCCTATTTTAAACTTGATAATTCGCTTATTCAGGCCGGATGTTTTTTTATGTGGGATGGTATTTATTCCGACAATCAAACCGAGTCTGTCATTTTGAATAATTCCACTTTCTATGACGCTATAAATGGGGCAATTTCGAAAAATGGGGCTAAACTTTATAGTGATTCCATGCGATTTATCAACAACTATATTAGTTTACAGGTATTGGATCATAAGCAAAATTTTTTCTCTTTTCCTCCACAATCATTTACCCCTGCTGATATTCGCATCAGAGCTACTAATTTTAACGGTAAGGATGGATTATATTCAGTACCTAATATGTTAGCTCCTTATCAAAACGACCAACCTTATACCGGAATAAAAATTAGGAATATGCAAAATATTGCTGTTGGCGATATTAGTACCGGATCTAATTTTTATAAGGAAATGAAAAACGGAATCGTCATCTATAATTCTTCTGTCAGTGTTGTAAACAACCATTTTAAACTTATCGAATCTCTTTATTATTCGCCCAACTATGATGCTGCGGCAATTACGATAAATGCCCCTGCAATGAATGATATGGATAACATCGGCGATGTAACTATCGGAAACTTAAATTCGTATCAAAACACCTTTGATTCTTGTTATCAGAGCGTTTACTCCAATAACTCCAAAGTAAAAATCATGAAAAACATCTTTAAATATGGACATCAATCGGTGCGAATCGACAACTTTAAAAATGGTTCGTTGGTTTCCTACAATCGATTTAAAGATGCCGAATTTGGAGTGAGGGTGCAAAG
>JAFGWF010000297.1 GCA_016937295.1 Bacteroidales bacterium | reverse complement strand
AGTTACGTAGAGACCATCAGGATGCTATAAAGCCAATTTTGACAGTTGAACAATTTGAGAAGTTTCAAGCAATTGAAAAAGAGCGTGTTAGGGAAAAATTAAAAGAACGCAAAAAAAATTAATCCTTTGGGGAATATTACCAGAACTATGATTGTCAAATGGACATAAATCTAAAATTTTAAACGATGAAAACAGTTAAAATAGTGATAGTATTGTTTGTTTTGTTAGCCAATGGTGCGATTGCCAAAGCTCAAAGTCAAAAACTTACGGCGGAAGAACGTGCAGCAAAACAAACCGAATGGATGAAAACTGAGTTAAACTTGTCCAATGAGCAAGAGGCAAAAGTCTCAGATATTAATCTACGTTATGTAAAAGCAATTGCTGATGTTCGTGCTGCTGTGGCCGATGAAAACGATCGAAAAGCACGAATTAAGGAATTACAAAAGCAACGAATCGTAGAGTTGCGGAAAGTATTAACTCCTGAGCAACGCGAAAAATTGAAGCAATTGGTGAAAGAAAAAAGACAAAACCTTGAACAAAATTAAATGCGATTCCTTGAATAAAATTAAATACTAATCTTTAAATATTAAAATTATGAACTCAATTAAAAAAACAGCTATCTTAATGTTAATCAGCTCCTTGACTTTCTTGTTCGCAGTAAGTTGTCAAAAAGACGAAGAGGATAAGGATTATAGTGCCAGTCAAGATAATTCCATAGCTGAAGCCGTGTTTAACGATGTGGCGAATATTGTGGATGATGCTTATTCAAACGGCAATACATCAAAAAGTCCTTCAACATTAGTAATTATCGGGCCATGTGCCACAATTACTCTTGATACCCTTGCCTCTCCGCGAGCTTTAACAATTGACTTTGGCGCCAGTCCTTGCTTATGTAACGATGGTCGCTATCGTAGCGGAAAAATTATCGCCACTTTTACCGGACGTTACTTTCAAGTAGGAACCATAATCACCATCTCATTCGACAACTATGTGGTGAATGATTATATTGTCAGTGGAACAAAAACCATAACCAATATGGGATTAAATACCGCTGGAAATCCATATTTTCAGATTTCTGTCACTGGTGCCATTGAAAAACCTAATAACGGCGGAACAATTTCTTGGACAGCATCACGTATAAGGGAATGGGTTGCCGGATTTGGAACCTTGCCTTTAACGGACGATGTTTATTTGATTACCGGCTCTGGTTCAGGTACTTCGGCAACAGGAACAGCCTATACCATAACTATCACTAAAGCCCTTCGTAAAGAAATTGGATGTAAGAATATCGTTAGTGGCACTTTTGATTTAAGCATCTCAGGAAAAGCTAAACGTACAGTTGATTATGGTGATGGAACTTGTGATAATGTGGTGACCGTTAAGATTTTAAATAAAACATATACGTTCTATTTGAGTTAAAGGTTAATTGTTTGTTTTGAATAAAAGAGGCTTCAAGAATTTTCTTGAAGCCTCTTTTTATTTATCGAATCAAACGCATAAGATAGTCGCCATAGCCGCTATTAAGCAGTGGTTCAGCAATTGTGCGGAGTTGATCTTTTGAAATAAATCCCTGATTATAAGCTACTTCTTCAATGCAGCCAACTTTTAAGCCTTGTCGTTGCTCCAACACTTCAACAAAATGACCGGCTTGCAGAAGCGAACTAAAGGTGCCGGTGTCGAGCCACGCCGTTCCGCGAGTCAGAATGCCAACTTTTAGCTTTTTGCGAAGTAAATATTCTTTGTTAACATCCGTAATTTCGTATTCACCACGTTTGCTTGGTTTGAGGTTTTTAGCAATTTCCACCACCGAATTGTCATAGAAATATAACCCCGGAACCGCATAGTTTGACTTTGGAAACTCGGGCTTTTCTTCAATGGAGAGTGCGTTAAAGTTATCATCGAACTCCACAACGCCGTATCTTTCGGGGTCGTTTACGTGATAAGCAAAAACAACTCCGCCATCTGGGTCGTTGTTTTCTTTCAACAATTTTTGCAACCCCGCCGCATAAAAAATATTGTCACCCAGAATTAATGCTACCTTATCATCTCCGATAAACTCTTCCCCTAAAACGAACGCTTGCGCCAGTCCGTTTGGAATGATTTGTTCCTTGTATTCAAATCGACATCCCAATTGTTGACCATCGCCAAGAAGTTTTTTGAAATTTGGCAAATCGTAAGGCGTTGAAATTATCAATATTTCTTTGATGCCCGCCATCATCAACACGGATAACGGATAATAAATCATTGGTTTATCATAGATTGGCATCAACTGTTTTGAGACAGCTAAGGTAAGAGGTCGAAGCCTTGTGCCTGATCCTCCGGCTAAAATAATTCCTTTCATTAGCTTATTGTTTTATGTTGTTTAGGGAAAAAAGTGTTATTTAATAAATGGATTCCAACTTTTTCCTTTTTCCAAAAAGAAAGGTCAAAAATAGATAGAAAAATCACCTTATGTCAAATAAAAAATATGGGTTATTTGCCGGATTCTTCATCAAGACTATCCATGTCAATTTCTTCATCCTCATCGAAAATATCCAAAATCGGTTCATCTTTTTGCTTCTGCAATATCCATCGGTCTAAAGTAAGTAACAACGAAGGCAGAAGTACCAAATTCGACAACATTGCCACAAGCAAAGTAAACGAGATTAATTGACCTAAGGATTGCGTGCCTCCGAAGGAACTGAACATAAATACGGAAAAGCCAAGAAAAAGAACAATTGAACTATAAATCATCGATTGAACGGTTTCCTCTAAGGCATACATTACGGAGTATTTTCTGTTCCATTCTGATGCTTTCAGTGCAAGTCGGTAGCGGGAAAGAAAATGAATCGTGTTGTCAACCGATATTCCCAATGCAATACTAAAAATAATTATAGTTGACGGTTTAATGTTGATATTTAGGTATCCCATCAAAGCTGCCGTCATTATCAAAGGTAACAGGTTCGGCAAGATGGCAATGGAGGCCATTTTGAACGATTTAAAAAGAATTGTCATTATGGCTGCAATTACTAAAATTGCCAGTAATAAGCTGTAAAATAGATTGTTGATTAGAAATTCTACGCCTTTAAGAAAAACTACAGAAGTGCCAGTGAGAACAACATCATATCTATCCGGTTTGAAGATAGAATCTATTTTTGGTCGTAAATCGGTGATAAGGAGGTCGATTTCGTGGGAAGCAATATTTTGCATTTGAACACTAACTCTGGTAACCTGTTGTGTGCTATCCATAAAATTGTTCAACATAGAAGCTTGATCTGAATATTCTTTAGGAATATAATTGAGGATAAAGGCTCTTTCGTTGGAGTTAGGTAGGCTGTATTTGGTTGGGTCGTTATTGAAATAAGCAAATTTGGCAACCTTTACCATGTCGGCTACTGATAGCGATTTTGAAAACTCACTATAGGTGCTTAGTGTGTCTTGAAGTTTGCTGAGGCGTTTCAGAGTGGCCATTTGCATTGCGCCTTTTTCCTTTCTTGTATCTATTTGTATTTCAAAAGGTAGCACTCCATTAAACTCTTTTTCAAAAAACTGCAAGTCTGTATTTATTCGATTCCCTTGTGGAATATCATCCACAACATTTCCGGTTGTTTTGAGAAGAGTCATTCCAAAGATTCCAAGAATGAGAATTGATAGAGAGGTCCAATAAATGACCGGACGGCGATTCGTTACTAAATGTTTGACAAAATCGATGAGAGCCGATAAGCTTTTACGGTCTAAATAGCGTAGATGCTTAAAGTGAGGTTTTGGCAACAAACTGAAAAAAATCGGTACTAAGCTTAGCGATAAAATAAATACCATCAAAATACTCAAGGAGGTGATGATGCCAAACTCAACTAACATGTGATTGTTGGTGATGATAAAAGCAGCAAACCCGACAGCAGTGGTCACGTTTGTCAAAAGCATGGGAGTGCCAACGGTTTGAATCATTCGGGCTAAAGCTTTTACTTTATTGCCATGATTTCGATATTCTTGGTAATATTTGTTTAGGAGGAAAATATTGTTTTCGACCGCAATTATGGTTACGAGCGGCGGTAAGATTCCGGTAAGAATGGTTATTTTAAATCCAAGAATAACTAAAAGCCCTAACGACCAAACTACTGAAAGTCCGACAATTATCATTGGAAATATCACTGCTTTCATCGACTTGAAAAACAGAAAGAGTAGGATGGAGGCAATCAATAAAGTGAGTGAAATGAATAATAGTAATTCCTCTTTGATGATTTTCGACATCATTATCCTTATGTAAGGCAGTCCGGAGTAGTGAACTGCTATTTTAGTTTCCGCACTAAATTGCTCCACTTCTTCGATAATGTTGTTCATGAGCCCGAAGCGGCTATTGCTGCCAATATATTCATCGTCTAAAGTAATGGCAAGGATGGTAGCATTTTGGTCGTTGAAAAGAAGCCCCCCATAAAATGGATTCGTTTTTATTAAGGAACAAATGGAATCCAATTCCTCTTGATTGGTTGGTTTTTCTTTAAAGAGCTTATTAAACTGAAATTTTCTGAGACTGTCATTCTTTTCTAAAATGAAGGATTTTGAAAGGGATAACGTATTTTTAACTCCTGGAATTTTGTCTAAATTGTTCGTTAAATCGTGCCATTTGTTGAAATATTCCAATTGGTCAATTTTTTTATCTTTTATTCCGATAAACATCACAACGCCATCTTCACCAAAGCGGTTTTTGAAATTTTGATATGCAATAAAAACGGAGTCGGTTTCGGGAAGCATCTGAGCCATTTCATAGCTCATTTTAACATTAACGGCTTTATAACCAAAAAATAGAGATATTAAAAATAGAATGGATAAATTTGTCCACCGGTTTCTTAGTATTATTCTAATGATGTATTTCCACATTTGATTTAGTCTTATCAGTCTTAAATTTGGGGCTGCAAAGGTAGAAAAAATGCAATATTTGGCTCGAGTTTATTCTGTTTTATCTTTTTTTATCAGCCAAAGCCCGATAAAGGTAAGTAAGCCGTTTATTAGAAGTATTTCAAATCCAAATTTGTATCCAAAAAAAACAACTGTAGAAAAATGATCCAATACCAATGAAATTACTGGAGCCAAAATCACAATGGGAATAACTAATTGATCCTTAATGCTATGCTTAGTCAATAGGCCAAAGCTGAATAAGCCCAAGATGGGGCCATAAGTATAGCCGGCAACAGTGAAAAGTTCATTGATTACCGAATCTTTATTGATAAAACTGAATAGTATGATTATTAGGAGTAAGGTGGCTGCAACGCCAAAATGAACCAGTTTTCTTGTCCTGATTTTTTGTTTTTCGTTTTTATTTTTTTTGTCATTTATTGCAAGAATATCAACAGAAAATGAGGTGGTAAGTGCTGTCATTGCGCTGTCGGCTGAGGAATAAGCGGCGGCAATAAGCCCAATCATAAATGTAATTCCAGCTATGGGAGGCAAATAACCAAATGCGATAGTTGGGAAAAGGTGGTCGGCTTTTGCAGGAATCGGCACGCCAACATGTGTTGCAAAAATAAACAGGGTTGCACCCAAAAAGAGGAAGAT
Source organism: Bacteroidales bacterium (assembly GCA_016937295.1). Lineage (GTDB taxonomy): Bacteria > Bacteroidota > Bacteroidia > Bacteroidales > UBA1556 > UBA6267. Next base: position 5,720 of record JAFGWF010000297.1, on the reverse strand, counting down.
AAAATTAATGGGTATCAATGAAAGACTCATCCAAAACATGTTTTTCTGCGATTCCTTTAAGTTTCGGCAGGTAAGGTTTTTTTGCATCATATCTTGATCCATCCCTGTCATCACAATGCTTATAAAGACTCCGGAGATAAACTGCTTCAGAAAGAATTTTGGGTGTTGCCAATCCATGAGGAATGTTTTGCTGTATTCGGATGCAAAAACTCTATTGCTTAGCTCGCTAAAGTTAAGTTGTAATTTGTTCATTATTAGATATAAACTGATGAAGAGCGCGGCAAGCATAAAGGTTGTTTGAAGTGTATCAGTCCACACGATGGTTTTGATTCCGGCTTTAAAAGTGTAAAGAAGTATTAAAGCGATGAATAAAACTGCTGTTACCCATAAGGGAATTCCATAAGATTTAAAAACAAAAGCCTGAAGAATGGCAATGACTAAATACATTCTAAAAGCGGCTCCAATGGTGCGGCTGAGAAGAAAATAAGAAGCGCCACTTTTGTAGGCATTTGTTCCGAATCGTTGTTCAAAATAGGTGTAAATAGACGTGACGTTAAGCTTGTAATAGACCGGTAATAAGATATTTATAATGGTAAGATAGCCAAAAAAATAACCTAAAACGATAACCATATAGGAGAAACCGTCAGCTCCAACCGAGCCGGGTATAGAAATAAAAGTTACGCCGGAAAGAGATGCGCCAATCATGCCGTAAGCCACTAAATACCAGGGTGATTGTCGATTTCCAATAAAAAAGCTTTCATTTGTTGCTTTTTTGGAGGTAAGAAAACCCACGATAAATAGTAAAGCGCTATAGGTTAAAAATATGGATAGTATAAGAAAAGGACTCATGATTAACCATCAGTTAAGATTTAGTTTGCAAAGGAATAAAAAATACATTTTCAAAGTGGGGTTTATCTTATTTTTGTGCGCTGAAATCGAAAACTGACATAAATTTATCGATGCAAGTATTATTTGATGTTGTGAAAATATGGATTATCTAAATTCCAAGTATTTGAGCAAAGTTGTTTCGGAGTTGTCAAAACTTCCCGGCATAGGTCGAAAGACAGCGCTACGTTTAGCTTTGCACCTCCTCCGCCAACCTGCAACTGAGGTTGAGGCTTTAGGCGAATCGCTACTGCTTATGCGCACTAATATCCGTTTTTGTAAGCATTGCCATAATATTTCTGACTCCGAAGTATGTGAAATTTGTACGAATCATACCCGCAGCAACGGACAGATATGTGTGGTTTCGGATATTAATGATGTGATGGCTATCGAACGTACAGGGGAGTTTAACGGTCGTTTTCATGTTTTGGGCGGCGTCATTTCTCCAATGGACGGAATTGGGCCAAATGATTTGAATATCGAATCTGTTATGCCTCGTATTTCAAACGAACAAATATCTGAAGTGATTTTAGCTTTGCCAACAACAGTTGAAGGAGATACAACTAACTTTTTTCTATACAAGAAATTATTACCTTTTAACCTAAAAATCACCACTATAGCTCGCGGAGTTAGCATTGGTGATGATTTAGAATATATTGATGAAGTTACTCTTGGGCGATCATTGATAAATCGTCTTCCTTTCGATGATACCTTGAAAAGAGCCTCAGTAAAATAAAAATTTTGTTTTAAACCAACTTTTTTATTGATTTGTGTCAGAAATAAGAATATATTTTCTATTTTTACATTCGATTAACAAACAGTTCAGAAACAAGCATATTGAGAAAATATGGATACAAATATGGTAAATAAATGCAGGGAAACCAATGAGATACAAGCCTGTTTTTCTGTAATAACCGATGAGCAAAAGAAATATTTTGATGATAATTCTAATCAGGTTACATACTTTAAAGGCGAAACTATCTTTAAACAGGGTACTGTAAACAATTCGATAATGTATATTAGGCGTGGATTGGTTAAGTTGAGCATTCAAAGTAATGAAAAATACATTATCCTTTCTCTTAAAACTAAAAATCATTTTGTTGGTTTTGAAACATTTAGACATTCCGAGGGAAGCCCTTATACGGTTACTGCCTTAGAAGATACTGACGTAACCCTTGTTTCAAAGGAAGTTATTGCTAATCTGTTAAATCAAAATCGGGCATTATCCAATGAAGTGATAAAATTGATTAATAATCATGTGATTGTAACTTATGATAGAATGTTTTCGCTCACTCAAAAACAATTGCATGGTCGCTTGGCCGATATTCTTCTTTGTTTATCCAGAAACATTTATGCAAGCGATACTTTTGAGTTGCCTCTAAGCCGGAAAGACCTTGCCGCCCTTACATCTATGGCTCCTGAATCGGTAATCCGAATTCTGAAAGATTTTAAAACGGATAACCTAATTAATACGATTGGAAAAACTATCAAGCTTCTTAATATTCCCATGCTTGAAAAGATTAGCGCGGTAGGTTAAGAATTCAAAGGCCTTATTTTATACTTGCTTCTTGATATCCATAGATGTTATCTTTGCGGCCTACTAACCAAGAACAACGCCAATATGGAATCCTCTAATGCACTGAATAAAGACGAACTGAATGAGTTGTATAAAATTGCATGGAATTACAGTCCTGATGCCTTTTTGCTTCTCAATTCTGACGGTAAACTCATTCATTATAATAATGCTGTAAGGCATATCATTTCTGATTTTACTGAGGTCGTTCGTGATGGTTTAACGCTAAAATCATTTATTTCTGAACTTTATATCGAAAAAGCAATCTCCGATTTCCGTTATGCCTTGGCTTTTGGCGCTTTAAAAGATTGTGAATATCAAATTCATCATGCCAGCGACTATCTGATACCTGTTTCGGTGTCCTACCAAAAAGTAAAGTTTTCGTCTTCCACTGCCGATTTTATGTTGGTCTTGATAAAAGACATCACAAAAGTAAAAATTGATGAACGGGCAATACGAAAAGCCAAAGAAAAAGCGGAGATTGCCGACAAGCTTAAAACCAGCTTTCTTGCAAATATGAGTCACGAAATTCGCACCCCAATTAACGCCGTTATTGGGTTTGCTGATTTGCTCAACGATCCGGAGTTGCTTGACGACGAAAAACAAGAATATATAAAAACCATTCAAGTAAATGGAGAATTATTGCTTAAGCTTATCAATGATATTATCGACATTGCGAAAATAGAATCAGGGCAATTGAAAATCTCAAACGGGGAATTTACAATTGAACAATTTATGGACGAAATATATATTTCTACACGAAATATGCTTGTTTCGTACGAAAAGCCACATCTTATTCTCGATAAACATATTGACGACCAATTGAAAGGAAAAATATTGTTGACCGACCAATACCGTTTAATGCAGATTATCAATAATTTACTAACAAATGCAGTCAAATTTACCGATGTAGGACGTATTGACTTTGGCGTAACCTTGCTGGGTAATGGTAAGCCGGAATTTTTTGTAGAGGACACAGGCATTGGAATTGAGGAATCCTACTTAGATCATATTTTTGAGCGTTTTGGACAAGTTGAGTCTATTCTTGAGCGTAATATGGGAGGCACCGGATTAGGTTTGAGCATCACAAAAAGTTTGGTGGAACTACTTGGAGGTAAGATTCGGGTAGAAAGCAAATTAAACCACGGAAGTAGGTTCAGCTTTACAATAAACGCACTGAATCGGCAGCAAACTCATGCAAATGGAGTTGCCAACGTGAAAGTTAATTTGCGCGGGAAAAAGATTCTGGTTGTTGAAGATACGGAGTCGAACTATAAACTTTTAAATATCTTGTTAGAGAAACAAGGTGCCGAGACTATTTGGGCGTTGACAGGCCAACAAGGGGTGGCTATTGTGAAAAATAGTCGCGACATCGATTTGGTTTTGATGGATATCAATCTGCCAGATATTGACGGTTATGAAGCTACATCCTTAATCAAAGCCATTCGCCCTTCGTTGCCAATTGTTGCTCAAACTGCTTATGCAATGGCCGGCGAACGTGAGCGGAGTATTGAGTTTGGGTGCGATGATTATATTCCAAAACCAATTATTCCTGATAAATTATATGCGATTTTAAGTAATTTGTTGTATTGACGGAAGATTTTTTACCTCAAAAACAAAGGCTGCATGATGGAATCGTGCAGCCTTTTGTAGTTTGTTCAATGAAATAAAATCTTATTTTTTCCTTGGTCCTGTAGGTTCAGTTGCTGTTTTTTGTTCTCCTGTTCCAGCAATCTGATCGCGCATTTTTGTGTCGGCTTTTATGTTCTCAAACCGATAATAATCCATAATTCCCATGTTGCCGCTGCGGAATGCTTCTGCTACTGCTAAAGGAATTTCAGCCTCTGCAAGGATAACTTTTGCTCTTGCTTCCTGGGCTTTGGCTTTCATCTCTTGCTCTAAAGCAACGGCCATTGCACGGCGCTCCTCGGCTTTTGCCTGAGCGATGTTTTTATCGGCTTCCGCTTGATCCATTTGAAGGATAGCTCCAATGTTTTTTCCAATGTCGATGTCGGCTATGTCGATGGATAATATCTCGAAGGCTGTGCCGGAGTCTAATCCTTTTCCTAAAACTGCTTTAGAAATCACATCGGGATTTTCGAGAACATGCTTGTGATTATTAGCAGATCCAATGGCCGAAACCACACCTTCACCCACACGTGCCAAAACGGTTTCTTCGCCGGCTCCCCCAACAAGTTGTTTGATGTTTGCCCGAACTGTAACACGTGCTTTACAAATCAACTGAATGCCATCTATGGCTACCGCAGTAACCGGTGGTGTGTTGATTACCTTAGGATTTACCGACATTTTAACGGCTTCTAATACATCTCTGCCGGCTAAGTCGATGGCTGTGGCAACTTTGAAGCTTAAATCCATATTGGCTTTGTCGGCTGATATTAAGGCGTTTACTACTAACCTTACATTTCCTCCTGCCAAAAAGTGGGCTTCGAGTTCATCACGGGTGAGTTGGATTCCTGCTTTGTGCGAGGCAATCATGCTTCCAACAATTACTGATGGTGGCACTTTTCTGAAGCGCATTACTACTAATTGCAGTAAATTGACTTTAACACCTGAAACTAAGGCTTGAAACCATAGTCCAACCGGTATTAAATAAAATAGCAAGATAACTAAAATCAGAGTGATAACTCCAATTACGATGATGCCGGTAGCGGATTGTGTAGCTCCGGCTTGAGCTAATAGAAAACTGTTTAACATATTCATTTTATTGGTTATTTAGTTTAACATATATTTTTGTTCCTTCTGTTTTATGCACTATAACTTCACTGCCAACATCAATAAAACCGGACTCTGAGATGACTTCAGCTTCATCGGCGTCAAACTGAACTTTTCCCATAGGATTAAGACGAGTGATAGCTTTTCCTGTTTGACCTTTTGTTACAATGATTCCGGTATTTGAATTGTATTTTTGGTCGATATTGGTCGTAAGGCTAATTCTTTTCCACGATTTCGACCGTACTGAAAGAAAAATTAATCCAAAAGTAATTACTACTGTAGTGATTAGGACTATTATTCCGCGCGTGTTGCCTCCGTGGTTAAAGCCGTAATAAATGCCAAATAATATCACTAAAATGCCAACTATTCCTAAAATTCCTCCCGGAACAAAGAGAATTTCGGCAAGCACAAATAATAAACCTAAAAGGATAATTCCGAAAACGATAATCCAAAACATCTTGTAAAATTTAATTGGCGTAAAATTAAACTAATTTCTTTTCCAATCGGAATAGTTCTTCTTTATTTTTTT
>JAFGWF010000052.1 GCA_016937295.1 Bacteroidales bacterium | reverse complement strand
TTCAACGTAATCAATCCATTATCCTTATTATACTTCACTGCATTCGACAGAAGATTATTCAGAATAATCTCCATATCGGAAGCATTAGCGAAAAAGTTCACATCTTGGTCGATATGGGTAATTACATTTATATTTCGTTGAATAGCAATAGGTTGAATGGTATCTAAGGCCATATTGGTTATAGCCGTCAAATCCACTTTCGATTTCACTTTCTCACCCGACTGGGTTTCCAATCTGGTTAAATCGAGCAGATCCATTATCAACGACCGCATTCCCTTGATGCGCTCTAACGACCGGTTTATAGCATCGTCATATTCTTCAAGATTCGCCCCCAAAACTCTGGAGTGCATCAGGTTAAGATAACCTTCAATGGCACTCAAAGGAGACTTCAGTTCGTGACTGAGCACCGACAGAAATTTAAAGCGCATTTCTCTGCCCTGTGCGTTCATTTGGAGGGTCATTCGCTTGAGGTAGAGATGTTTGGAAGCCGACTCAATAGCGGTTTTCAGCTCAGCCGGAGTGAACGGTTTAGGAACGAAATTATAAGCCCCTTTGCCGGTAGCCGCAACAGCTAAGTCCAAACTGGCATAAGAAGTAATCATGGTCACGGCTAAATCCAATCGGTTTTTGCTGATATAATCCAATACTTCTGTGCCCTGAATGCCGGGAAGTTTATTATCGAGCAACACCAAATCCACTGAAGAGTTCTTGATGTGTTCCAGACCCTCTTCACCGGTTGCTGCCTGAATAACCTCATAATCAAAATCTTCTTCCATAAATGGATAACTAACCGTAAAATTGCGCAGCACCCTTTCGATACCGGAGCGAATACCGGGTTCATCATCCACAACAAGAACTCTTATTGTGCTCATAATTAAATCTTTAACAGTTTAGAAATTTCCCGATACAGTTGGTCGGGACGAATACCTTTTTCTAAAATCAAATCGGCTTTCAACCATTTTTGGTCGTCTTTAGTTTCAATATTAAACATGATTCCGGTTTCGGCGCCAACTGCCGTAGCAATGATGACAGGAACATCGGGATAGAGTTTTTTAATCTTATTAGACAAAATAAAACCGCTGTCTTGTTTTTCCATCATCAAATCGAAGATGGCTAAATCGGGTTTAAACTCTGCCATTTTTTTCTCTGCTTGTTCCTGAGAATCAACGGCTATCACTTCCAATCCGAAGCTTTTCAGATTGATTTTCATTTGCTCCATGGCATCGAAATCATCTTCGGCAAGGAGCACAGTTTTATCTATTTTTATCATAATTCAAAATTTTTAAACATTTAATTTAATATCCTGCGGCTTTCGTGGCAGCACAATTTTAAATGTGGTACCTGTTGGCCCCTTTTCAGGATTATCGTTGGAAATGACCGAAATACGGCCTTTGTGCATTTTAATAATTCCATAAATCAAAGGCAGACCGAGGCCTGTGCCTTTGGCTATTCCTTTTGTTGTGAAAAATGGCGTGAAAATCTTCTTCAAATTCTCCTGAGAGATTCCGCCACCATTGTCAATTACTAATATTTCAACTTCCTTAACATTTTGACTATCCGTCAGTTCAATCAATACCGATCCTCCGTTTGGCATTGCTTCAAAAGCATTTTTCTCTAAATTGGTGAACACCTGAATCATCTGTTCGCGATCAAGCTCAACAACCGGATTTTGCAATTTAGAAACCACCTCCGCCTGAATATTGTCGGGTTTGATTACCGATTTCAGACTGTGACGGCAAAGTTCAGCGATATCGGTTTCGCTTAACTGCACCTGATTTTTTCGGGCAAAATTGAGCAATCCGCCAACAATCCGTTTGCAGCGCTCAGCTTGTTCGACTATTAGTTTAAGGTCGTCTTTAATTGGATTCTCATCAGGAGTTTCATCGATTAAGATATTGGCATACATGGTAATAACCCCAAGAGGATTGTTCAATTCATGAGCAATGCCTGCGGAAAGTTGCCCCATGTGAGCCAATTTTTCCGACTGTTTCAAAGCTTCCCGAGCACTGACTAAGTTTTGATTAGTAGTATTGAGTGCCGAAATTGAACCGTGCAGCTTTTCGATGGTATTTGGCAAACACATCTCATCTTCGGCAAAACCTTCCACAATCGCAATAGCATGTTCGCGGCAGGTATCATAACCGCAAGCACCACAATTCAGCATATCCGATTCTTCAAATTTGCCCATTTCTTTCAAAACTCTAGCAATTGCCTCTTCATCAACGCGCAAGGTTGAAAAATCAGCGGGAGTGAATGCCCTTGAAAAATCCTGTTTCAGATAAAGCTCCTTTTCAGCTTTCCACAAATCAAAATCCGTATTTTCAAATTTTTCGGCAACATAATCACTAATGATGGAGCGTTTTTTAAAGCGCGTGTAATCGGTTGTCATTCCCGGACCTGAGATGCATCCTTCGCAGCAGAGCAATTCCAAATATTTGGCATTCAAGCCTCCTGAGTCAAACTCGGCAATAGCATCGCGAAAATTGTCAGCGCCATCGGTAAC
>JAFGWF010000296.1 GCA_016937295.1 Bacteroidales bacterium | reverse complement strand
TCTTATGCCATGCTGAAACTGCATATCAATCCTGTGAAATGGTTCGATTTCAACTATCATCATGGTTGGCTTGTGAGTGAGGATGTGGATAGCAGCCGATCCTATTTTTCTACTGCCGGCACCTATAAAAAAGTCTTTCGACCAAAATTTTTAGCAACTAACTTGTTCACTTTTATTCCTTGGAAAGGGGTTAATTTTTCCATTGGGAATTCGATTGTTTACACCGACTTAAACGGCCCTCATCCGGCCTACTTCATCCCGATAATGTTTTTCAAATCTATCGACCACACCTTGAATCACAATATTGAAAATCAAAACTCTCAAATGTTTGCAAATCTCAGCATACGCAAAATCAAGCATTTACATCTTTACGGCACCTTGTTTTTAGATGAATTTAAAAAGGAACGCGTAACAAACGACACATTACATAATTTTGTCAGTGTGAAGGCAGGAATGAAATTGACAAATTGGCCAATTAAGAATATTGCACTCACTTTTGAATACACTCGATCTAATCCAATGACTTATAAGCATACCGTTTCCGGCTTAACCTATGCTTCCAATAAGTTCAATCTTGGTCATTATCTCATCGACAATTCTCAAGAAACCTATCTTTCGATTCAGTGGAAACCCATTGCTCGACTTTATTTAAAAGGTGAATATTTTTATGCCATGCACGGCGATGAATTTGATTATAACAACTACAGCGGTTATGATGCAACCAGTATCCCTGTGGTTGAGAATCTTACGTGGTCTAATCACACTCTTGGGCTTTATGCCACTTATGAGGTGTTGAATGATTTGTATATTCGTGCTTACTTTACTCAAACCAACACACAAGGCTTCGATTTGAATGGGAAAACGGCAGATTATTATTTAAATCGTTTTTCCAGTCCGTTTTATCACGGAAAATTAAATACCTTTGGCGTGGGATTTAATATTGGTTTTTAAATGTTGCTATGGGAACAAACGATTATATCTTAGGTATTGACATCGGAGGAACAAATACCGTTTATGGTATCGTTGATGACAACGGGAATATTGTGAACAGGGGTAAGTTTTCCACAAGAAATTATTCGGGTTTTGAAAAGTTGGCTGCTGATTTATCAGGGGTTATCAGGGAAATGCCTTTTTTCTCCAAACTCAAAGCAGTGGGGGTTGGTGCTCCAAACGGAAACTTTTTTACCGGAAGCATCGATTTTGCTCCCAACCTTAATTGGGGAGAGCATATTCTTGTTAAGGATATTTTAGAGCATTTTTTATCCCTTCCGGTGGTTATAACCAATGACGCAAATGCGGCTGCTTGTGGCGAAAAATTCTATGGTGGTGCCATGGAAATGACGGATTTCGTAACCATTACATTGGGTACTGGAGTTGGCAGCGGAATCTATGTGAATGGCAATTTGCTTCAAGGAAAGCATGGTTTTGGCGGTGAATTTGGGCATATAATTGTTGAAGAAAACGGCAGACCATGTGGTTGTGGAAAACGAGGATGTTTAGAAACCTATAGCTCGGTTACAGGAATTATTAATACGGTTAAAGAGTTGATTTCCAAAAAGGAGAACACTATTTTGATAAATGATGCAGCTCTAAACGGGAAGATAATCGAGCAAGCGGCAATAAGTGGTGATGCCGTTGCTTTGGAGGCTTTTCATATTACTTCGGAGTATCTGGGAAAAGCTTTGGCGAATTATGTTACTATTTTTGATCCCGAAGCTATCTTTCTTTTGGGTGGATTGGCTCAAAGCGGCAATTTGATTTTCGACAATACCAAAAAGGTTATGGAGGAAAATTTAATGAAAATTTTTAAAAACAAAGTGCAAATTCTTCCTTCTCAACTTCCCGATGCAGATGCCGCAATTCTTGGTGCTGCTGCCATAGCCGGAGAAGCTCTGAACTCTTAATCCGATTTTAAATGATTGAAAACAAACGTTTTTGAATTATAAAATCGGCAACTTGTTTGGGAACATATTTTTTCCAGTCATCCCTGTGCTCACCAATCAATTGAAGTACTTCCTTCGACCTAATCGACAACTCGTCTATGTGGCGCGGGGTGATGTCGAGGATTAATTTGTTCTTAATCAGATATTCGTACAAGTTTTTAACGTCGGCTTCCAAAAAAACATCTTTTGAGCTAACCAGCTCAGCATCACGTTCGGTTTTTGTGGGATAGATATACATTTTGGTGTTTTTTCGGAACAGCATTGCAAGTGCTTCCATTATTCCCCCATCCAAATCGCTGTAGGACGATTTGTCGAGAATAGTTTGCAAGTTAGGTACACCCAAAATAATTCGTAACTGTTTCATTTTGAACTGAGAGAAAAAAGCAGTCAGTTTATGAAACTCTCTAAAATCGCTCACCATCACATTTTGCCCCATCATGTTGAGCATGTCAACGCGTTGCAGAAAATCTTTTTCGTCAATCACTCCTTGATTCGTAATATCGTTTAGGGTCAATTCGCAAAAAAACAGCGTATTTCCCTGCTCATAGTTTTCATCGCGTTTGAACAAACTCAAACTTTGGTCGATGATGTCCATGGCTATGTTGGTGATGGGTTTGAAATGACCACGGAAAGCCAACACATTTTTTTTATAAAGCATATCCGAAGGCTGCTGCACCTGTCCTTCTTTGTCGAACATGATGGCGTGAGTGATGCCATGTTTTACTAACTGAACTGCTAATAGGCGATTGTCAACATATTCCAAATCAGGGCCGTCCATGCGAATCATCGTAATTCTAAATCGGTCTTTCGACAAGTTTTCAAGGAGAGATTGCAGAAAGACATTGGGATATTTGTGGTGATAGGCACAAGCATAAACCAAATTTACACCCAGAACGCCAATGGTGGCCTGTTGCAAAAGGCCGTCATTTTCAAGGAGTTTCACATGCAGGATAATTGTGTTAGGTTCGGAATTTGGCTTCAACTGGAATTTTATGCCCATCCATCCGTTTCCTGAATTGGTTTTTTGGTAGTTCAGAATTTCAAAAGTATCGGCAAAGGCAAAGAGCAATTTTTCGTGATTTTGCTCATTTACCAAATTCTCAACCTGACGATATTCAGCATCTAACATTTTGAGAAGGCGGTCTTCAGAAACATAGCGTCCTTGTTGACCTTGATTATAAAGGGCATCGCTGAACGATTTGTCGTAAGCCGAGATGGTTTTTGCAACGGTTAGGGAAGAGCCGCCTGCCTGAAAAAAATGTCGAGCCACTTCCTGACCGCCACCAATTTCGGCAAAAGAACCATAAAATGGTGTGTCGATATTGATTTTTAACGCTTTACGATTTGTTGGTATAATTTCTACAGCCATAATCAAAAATTTGGAATTGCAAAAATAACCTCATTCACACAAGAAATCACAGGTAAAATGCTTCTATTTGTCAGGTAGGGTCAACACCATCTGAATTGTGCTTCGGCTTCTTTGTTCCAAAAGAACTTTTCGGCCTCGGCTGCATTCACTCACATCTTTTTGCCGGTAGTGTCGAATGGTAAGTAGTTCAAGCTCTTTGTTATACTTTATCTTATAATCTGTACGAAGTTTTTCGATTAATCGGTTGTTTTTACGGTCGTTATCGTCGATGCAAATGGAAAAGCTCAAAGCCGAAATTTGCATCATGTTCACTTTGATATGGAGTTTTGCCAACAAACTGAAAATCTTAGCTAAATGATCCTCGTTCATAAAAGAGTAGTCCCTTGGACTGATACTCATAAGCAACTGATTCTTTTTTACGATAAAATTTGGAACAGCCTGATCGTTAAAGGTGTCGGCGGCGATGCAACTTCCTTCCGATTGGGGATGTAAAAAGGATTTAACGAAAAGAGGTATCTGTTTGTTTTGCAGTGGCTTAATGGTTTTTGGGTGAATGATGGTAGCACCGTAGTAAGCCAACTCAATGGTTTCGCCGTAGGAAACGGTATCGAGTTTTGTGGTGTTGTCAAAGATTTTCGGGTCGGCGTTTAGCAGTCCGGGAACATCTTTCCAGATAGTCAAGTTTTCGGCATCTAAAGCCCACGCAAAAATGGCTCCGGTGAAATCGGATCCTTCGCGTCCAAGCGTGGTTGGGTTTGCGTCAGCATCTGCACCAATAAATCCTTGGGTAATAATCCATTGATTGTTATTCAAATCGTTATGGCAGTGTGTTTGAATTTTTTGGGAACTCTTTGGCCAATCAACCGAGGCTTCCCGATGCAGATTGTCAGTTAAAACCAACTTTCGTGCATCCGCCCAAGCGACTTTGTGATTCAACGATTTTAAGTAAATGTAAATCAGTCGCGTGGACAAAAC
>JAFGWF010000295.1 GCA_016937295.1 Bacteroidales bacterium | reverse complement strand
TTTTTGTCCGGTCTTTTTTTGCTATCCTTGAAGGATAAATTTGAATGGCATATTGAACCATACCCGTACAGGTCGTCCGCGTTGTTTTGCGGGTTGCCACTTGGGCATACTTTTCAAAACTCTCACAGCTTCTTCGTCGCAGCCGCCACCAATTCCCCTAACAACTTGAATGTTAGTGATTCTTCCATCTTTCTCAACAACAAATTTCAAGTAAACAGTTCCTTGAATTCCGCTTTCTTTAGCCATCTGTGGATATTTGGTGTTGTCTCTCAGATACTTCATGCGTGCTTCTTCGCCGCCAGGAAAACCAGCTTGTTCTTCAACAAATACGAAAATCTCTTCTTCTTTTTCTTCTTCTTCCTCTTGTTGAATTATAGGAGCATCTTCAATGTCGGCATCCTCGTCCATCTCGGCATCAAACTCCAATTCAATATCTACTTCCACGTCATCTTCAACAATTTCGATTACGGTAGTTTGTTGTTGTGGAGGTGGAGGTGGAGGGGTTTCAAGTCTTTCAGTTTGAATCACGATGTCTTCTTCATCTTCAAGAACTTGCATGTTTTCAAAATCATTTACTGTTTTGTCATAGGTTTTGTATTCAAACGATAACCAAATGACGGAAAGAGTTATCATAAGACCAATTAGCATGAAAGTTGATCTTAGATGCTCTAAATTCGCTTTTTCAGACTTTTTAATTTCCATAATCTTTGAATTTATAAACGTTTAATTCAAGCGGCTAAATTAATATTATTCTTGATTTGCAGATTAGGTTTTTATTAAATCTTTTCGGGTTTAATATTAACCGCTGTTTTTCTGTTGCGGTTGTCGAAAACGATGATGCCTAATAGGATTCCAAAACAATCTGCTATAAAATCATAAATATTACCATTTCTGCCTATTTGAACGAAATATTGGATTAACTCCGTGGTGGAAGCATATATTGTGCCAACGATAAAAATCGGAATATATTTCTGGAATTTTCTTAAATATTTTCGATTCTTATATTTTTCATGTTCAAGCCAAAAATAAGAAAAAGGCATAAAAATGAGCAGATGAACAATTTTATCTGGTTGAAAAAGATTAATTAAGCTTGTTGGTTTTGGAATGTAATTACCTGGAAATAACGTTATAAGGAGAATGAAAAAAGTCCAACTCCAAAAAGCAATAAGGTTTTTTTTAATAGGCGGAATAGTCATGTTTTTCAAAAAAACGAAAAAAAAAGCACCCCAAGGGAGGAGTGCTTAATTCAATTGCTTAATTCTTTAACCTTGAATAAAATCGGCGTAAGCGTCAGCATTCATTAGGTGATCTGTTGAATAATCTTCAGCCAATTGTATTCTAACAATCCAACCTTTTCCATAAGGGTCTTGATTAATCAACTCAGGAGTTTCTTCCAATTCGGTATTTGATTCGGAAATCGATCCACTAACGGGCATGAGAAGGTCAGAAACTGTTTTGACAGCTTCGATGGATCCAAATGGTTCTCCAACGGCATAATCTTCTTCGTCGTTTATTTCGATATAAACAATATCTCCCAACTCATGGCTGGCAAAATCTGTGATTCCGATGAGTGCTTGATCTCCTTCGATTTTTAACCATTCGTGATCGTTGCTGTACAATAAATCTTTTGGTATATTCATGATATTAATAATTAAAAGGTGAATTCAATTAAATTACTATTTGATTCCTATTAAAAATGGAAAAAATAGCGGTTTCAAAAATAAAATATATTTTAGTATCCCAACATTTTTTATAAAAACAAAAAGCATATTTTTTGTTGAAAAAATGTGAACACATTTTCGATTATTTGGTAAGTAGTTTAAATCCAAATCCATGAACGTTAATGATTTGAATTTTTGGGTCGTCTTTCAAGTATTTCCTAAGTTTCGTAATATAAACGTCCATCGACCTGGCATTGTAATACGAATCGTCTTTCCAAATTCTATTTAGTGCAATTCGGCGATCCATGATTTGATTTTCGTGTTGACAAAGTAGTTTAAGCAGCTCAGCCTCCTTGCTTGTTAATTTTTGCATTTCTTTGCCAAGTTTTAGTTCTTGGTGCATGTAGTCGAAATGGTATTTCCCAATATTAAATTGGTCTTTTTGGTCGCCCTCTTCCGAATCGCTGATGGTTCGTCTTAAAATTGCATTTATGCGCGCCAATAAAAGCTCCATACTAAAAGGTTTGGTAATATAATCGTCGGCTCCAATGCCGAATCCTTTTAGCTTATCGTCTTCCAACGACTTGGCTGTCAGAAAGATAATAGGTATTTTCTTGTCTGTTTTTCTAATGTTTTCAGCGGCAGTAAAGCCATCCATTATGGGCATCATTACATCAAGAACGACCAAATCAAATTCGTTTTTCTGAAATGCCATAAGGGCATCTTGGCCATTGGTGAATAATTCAACCGAGAAGTTTTTTGCTTCTAAATAGGGCTTTAATATTTTTCCCAGATTAAGGTCGTCTTCTGCTAATAAAATTCGTGGTTTCATAATAGTAATTTAAAGTTATAAACATTCTTCATTATTCATATCTACTGGAAGCTTGACGTGGAATGTAGTACCTTTTCCAAGTTGGCTTTCCAAGGAAATGCTTCCTTTGTGTTTCTCAACAATTGCTTTTACATAAGTGAGTCCCAATCCAAACCCCTTCACTTCGTGAACATTGCCTGTTGGTACGCGGTAAAGTTTATCGAAAATCTTTTTCTGGTTGCTCTTGCTTATTCCAATACCATTGTCGGAAATGCTTATGGTTACACAATTTTTTTCTTTTTTTGTTTTTATTATAATAGTTGGTGTGTCCGGGCTGTATTTTATGGCATTATCTAATAAGTTGTTTACCACATTGCTAATATGCACAGGATCTCCTTTAATGGTAGAATTCGGACTTTCGTCTATAAAGCTGATTTTTCCATTTTTAGGCCTAATCTGTATTTCGGCATTCCGCACCACATCGTTAACTATTTCAGTGATGTCGATATCTATGATATTTAGGTTCATTTCTGCTCTTTCGAGAATGGCCGACTGCAAAATTTTCTCAGCCATTGACCCCAATCGCCTGTTTTCTTCTTGAATAATACCAATATAACTACTATATAAATCGGCTGTCTTTGGAATATCTTTATCCGTTAGTGCCTGACAAGCAAGGGATATTGTGGATATTGGTGTTTTAAACTCATGTGTCATGTTATTGATAAAATCATTTTTCATGATAGAGAGTTTTTCTTGTTTAATGATAGTTCCTATGGCATATAGAAAAATAAATACCATGCTTATAATCAGCAAACTGGACATAATTAACATCAGGCTAATTTGTCCAAAAAGATAGGCCTTTTCGTGCGGAAATCCTACCATTAAATATACTTGATGAACCAAATCGTTGGATGTCAATGGAAAAATATAGTCGGAATATTTAGCACTTCCTTTGGATATGGAATCAATAAGGTATTTGTTGTTGATTCTATCGTATAGGTTGAAGCGAAATGTTATCCGTAGATTATTTGATGCAAACTGATAGCGTATCAAAGAATCAATAAATTGATACGTTTTTTCAGGGTTATCGTATAGGGGATTTAAAAATGGGTTTTCAATATTGCTTCCATTTCCCGAATAACTCAACACAAACTGTCCGTTTTGAAATTGGGTAATCATGGTGCGCGGTCTATTGCTCGATGTATCCCCTTTTGAATTGTTGGATGACAAATCACTTAAATAGCGTTGCTGAATACATATTTGCTCATAATAGCCAATTTCTTTGATAATTCCTGAAAAAACTTTTCGGGTTTCATCATTGAAATCTTGCTCTTTGAGAAGCACGGCTGTCTTAATCCAGTTTAACTGTAAGACAATAATGGCTATCAAAACTACTGATGCACCAATAATTACAAAACTAATTCGCTTCTTATTCATTTGTAGCAAAATTAGACTTAATTACCACGTAAACAGAGGGGTTAACAGAATTTAACCTTTGTTTTAAGGCATTAACAAATCATAGTCGGGTATCATAGTATCTTTGCCCCGTTATGTTCATAGAACTAATGTCCATCCTAAATATACACATATATAATGATTATTAAGTAATCATTCCTAAGTTCCTGTGCAATTAAGTGATTGTGGTTAATACCTAAGTTAAAGGAAACTGACGCCCGTCAGTTTCCTTTTTTGTTTTTATCTCTCGCAAAGATAGTTGCAATTTGCAGGCTCATATCCATCAAAATGATTTTACTATTCCCATTTCTTTCAATATGTTTTATAGCTAATTCAATGATTTCTGTAAACTCTATCGCGTTCTTTTGATTTACAAAACTGCTAAATTTCGAAATAAAGGATTCCTCCAACTTAGTAGCCCTAATCAACTCAGGTTTTCCGGTTTCATACATCACACAGAGTCGTATAATTCGTAGTCCATAGCTTAGAAACTGCTTCAATTTTTCCCTCCCAAATCCTGAAAGATTATTGCATTTGTCTTTGATTTTAACGATTTGAAATCCAAAACAAAGCAACATAAGCTCTCTAAAATCCGTTAGCAATTCGGTATCGGTTTGATTATTTTCTAAAAGGCTAAATACTTGATTAAAATTTCCGTCTGAAAGTTTTAATATGTATTCCAACCGATCCCCCTCCAAATTAAAATAGTTTGTCAAATATGCTTTTAATTTATGTTCAGGATGTCGGCCAACTTTAATCATTTGAGTTCGGGACAAAATAGTTTTCAATAACTGATCGGGGTTGTAGCTTATCAGAAAAAACAAGGTGTTCTGTGGTGGTTCTTCCAAAGTTTTAAGGAGTTTTGGGGCTGCGGCATGATATAATTTCTCAGCTAACCAAATGATTACTACTTTTTGTGTTGATTCATAGGGAGTTGTCGATGCAATTTGGTTGATTTCGTTGGCATCGTCCACGCTTATTCTACCTTGTTTGTTTTCAATTCCAATATGGCTATACCATTCATTTTCTGTCAGATAACCTTTTTTATCGATTACTATTTGACGCCATGGGTTGATAAAATCAGCGCTCATCGGTTTTGAACTCACTTCTTTTGTATTGGCTACTGGAAAGATAAAATGCAAGTCGGGGTGTGCCAAATTTTGAAACTTTTTACACGATGGGCAGAGGCCACAACTATCCCCAATCAGTTCATCGTCAAAAAATACTTGCTTATCCGTACATGCTATGTATTGAGCATAAGCAATGGCTAAACTCAATGATTCTCCACCTTCTTGACCATAAAAAAGTAATGTGTGACTGATTCTACCTGAGCTTACAGTTTCTATGAGCTTATTTTTAAGCGCATTATGTCCGATTATTTCTGAAAATAACATTGGCCAAATTTATTAAATATGCTGTTCCATTTTAATTGTTTTTATACAAAATATCTTCCAAATCCTATCTTGTTTTATTTCCATAATCTGATAAAATGATATTGAAAAAAAAACCGGCAAATGGAAAATATGCCGGTTTTTATTTTAAGGTTAGTATGCTATCTTTCGCGAAGATTGTAAATGCGGAAAATTTGGAATGCCGCCCAACCAATCGTTATCCAAACGCCCAGAACAACTAAAATGTAGGTGAGCTTTAACCAAAGTGGAGCATTATCGCGTGGTCCCCATAAAGATGGTTCATCCAAGGGGTTTTTGTAGTGAATTTTCTCACCAAACTTGACTTCTTTAGAAGTGGTGATTGAGGTGCCATCAACGGTTGCAATCACGGTTATATAGCCATTTGTGTCGGCAGGCAAATCAAGAGGGTATTGCTCTAAAGCTATACTTTGACCGTCTGTCTTTTTGGTGTTAATTAAAAAATCACCAAATGCTCTTTTGACATAAAAACTCACTTTAACATTTTTGGCATTGGCCGGATTACCCATTTCATCTAAAGCTTGAAGTTTGGCTTTAATAGTTCCATTGGTTGTGTCGAAATCTAAGGTGATGCCTTTTATTGTTCCAACAAACTTTTCAGTAGCCGGTGAAGCAGCAACTGTTGAGGTTGATGGTTGATAATCAGGATAAAAAGTTCTGATATAGGTTACCAATTTCCAACGGTCATCTTCTGATAAGCGATCGAAAGGTGGCATTCCTGTGGCAGCATGACCAAGGGTGATTTTATAGAATAATTCTCCGTCCGAATTTTTCTTTTGAATCTCCTGACTTCCAAGGTTTGGCGATAAGGGTAACAGGCGAGTGTTGACCGGAACGACCGACATTTCGTTATGACACATTTTGCATTGTGTGTTAAAAATAGCCTCTCCTGCTTCTTGATTAGCTTGGTCGAATGGAATTTTGAGCGTCTCCGATTTTTGCTCCTCCGAAATACCCCAATCTGTTTGGGCATTTGAAACGTTGGTATTCCAAAAAATGAAAACAGCTATTACAGCAAATTTAAGTATTGTATTCATAATCTGTTTCTTAGAGTTTTTATAAATCTTTTTCAATATCAACACCCTTTTCATGAGCTGTTTCCCAAATAGGTACTACCGGGAATAATTTAGCTAAAATGGCTACAATTAGAACTGCCGTTGCAATGACGCCAATAGTAATTGTAATTTCCATGCCTGTAGGGTTGTATTCGGTAAAATCTTTTGGCACGTTTTGAATGGGCAAATGGGCGTGAATAAGTGTTGGAACAATGATTATCACCCTTTTGTACCATGCCCCAATTACTAAGGATGCTCCAATTAGCATCAATGGAAAAGGTTTTCTCATCTTTTTGAAAAGTCCTAAAACAATTGGCAAAATAAGGCCAAAGGTTTGAGTGAGCCAAAACATCAAAGAGTATTCACCACTAAATAGGGTGTGTAAGTGAATGGCATCATGAGTTTTCATTTTGTAGCCGGGAACTAAAAATTCATTCAGGTTGAAATAAAGATAGACTAAAGAAACCAACACCATCAATTTTCCCATTTTATCAAAATGGTAATCCGTGATGTAGTTTTGAAGACCGTATCCGCGTCTGATGAAATACATGGCCACTAAAACAGCACCGGATCCGGCAACGAATGCTCCCGAAACATAGTAAGGTCCAAAAATAGTGGAATCCCAACCGGCACGAAGTGTTAGTGCAGATAACCAAGATGTTACGGTATGTATTGACATGGCAACCGGAATGATAAGAATTAATAAAACACGCAAGGTGCGATGTAGTATTTGGTATTGCTTTGGAGTGCCAACCCAACCTAAAGATAAGATATTGTACAACATCCATTTCCATTGTGGAACCTCCCCTTTTAGGTGATTACGCATAATTCCCAAATCAGGCAGCATTGGCAATAATAGCAGTAAAGTGCTAATAGCCACATAAGTAGTAACTACGGTTACGTCCCAAAAGATGGGTGATTGAAATCTGAAATGCAGAAATACATTCAATAATCGGTCAGGACGACCCATATCGACAACGATGATGATACCGGCCATCATTACAAAAGCGAGTGCAATCATTTCGGCTATTCTTCCAACCGGAGTAATCCATTTTTGACCTACCAAACCTACTACCGCAGAAATGAGCATACCAACTAAAGCTACAGCTACAAAAAAGACAAATGAGGCTATATAAATTCCCCAACTGACATAGTCTGTCATGGCCGTTACGCCTAAGCCATCTCTCAATTGAAAATAGTAGGCATATAAAGCGGCAGCAATTAGGGTTAATAAGCTTACAATAAGGGCGTTATAGCCCCAATAGTTGGTTTTGACAGGCCTGAGCAAATCTTCCTTTATTTTCTCAAAAACAGCCTTTTCATCTTGATTTTTAATCTCCGACATTATTTAATGTTTTAAAGGTTACAAATAATAAATTGTATTAACCATGATGTGGATTATCAGGCTCGTCCTCACCAAGATAATTTTTGCCATCGTAGTTGTATTTAATTAACCGATCTCGTGGTGGTAAATAATATACGGATGGTTTTGTGCCTAATTCCGGAAGCAATGTGTAAGCTCCTTTTTCTTCCAATAAGGTACTTAAACGAGTGCTCTCTTTGCTTGTGCCATTGGTGACGACATCTTCGTTGGCATCGCCAAACCAGTAAACGCCATTAGGACAAGCTGATACACAATATGGCAATTTTCCAATGCGTAGTCGGTCTGCACTGAATAAGCATTTTGAGATGGTTCCTTTTTTCTGTGGCACATTAAGCTCAACATCATAAATGCGGTCGATGTCTTCTTCAAAAGGTTTGGGTTCAGTCCAGTTGAATATTCGTGCTGAATAGGGACAAGCTGCGATGCAAAAGCGGCATCCAATGCAACGTTCATTATCAATCAGCACAATTCCATCCTGACGTTGAAAGGTAGCATCCACCGGACAAACTTTGGTGCATGGTGGATTATCACAATGTTGACATGGCTTTGGCATGAAATAATGGCCAGTCAGATCATCATTTTCCATGCGCAACACGTTGATATGATGCTGTTCGGGTTTAAGATGATGAGCCGTTTGACAAGCTGCCATACATTGTCTCGCATTTTGACATTTTGCTAAGTCAATAACCATTACGAATTTCTTTCCGGGAATTCCTTCTCTGCCTCGTTTTTGAAGTTCGGTTAGGTGGACATCCATCTTTGTTATATCCACTTCAACCCATTCTCCTTCAGCATTCAAAAAACGGAATTTTTTATTGGGATCCGCAGTATTGCATGAACTAACTACTCCCAAAGCACTCACAACTCCTAAGGTTCCTAACGTAACTCCAAACTTTTTCAAGAAGCCTCTACGGGTTGTGGATACTGTTGTATTGTTTTGATCCATAGTATAATATGACGTTTAGTTTGTATTATATTCTGTTTGAAAAAAATAAAGTATTTGATTGCGTAAATATATACAGTTATCCTTATTGTCAATAACCAATAATGAAATTCAGAATCATTTTAAATAGCAAGCAGCCGAACTTTGAAGATAGTCCTTAGTTTTTTGTTAAACCCCAACTTATAAAATGGTTAAGGATTTTATAAATTCTTGATTTACATTTTCTTAGTCGATTCAGTATTTTCTAACACTGTTTTTGGGTTTAATCTAAGAACAAAACAAAGAGACTGTTCAACAAAACTGCAATGGTTCTCTGTGTTAATGAAAGAAATCCTTTCGCCAACATGAGAACCATTTTAGGATTAAATTGTATCGAAAATAAAAATGCTAAAATGGCAAATCATCTTCCATTTGTTCCACTTGTGGTTGAGGTGTTGGGTTTAGATCACCTTCAGTTTTTGGTGGAGCCGCATGTTGTTGATAATCGTTTTCGGTTGGGATAGGTGGCATATTACTGTTTTCTGACCGTTTGCCTAACATAATAAAACGATCCACTAATATATCAGTGGTGTAGCGAGTTGCGTTGTTTTGGTCGGTCCATTGTCTGGTTTTAATCTTTCCCTCAACAAAAATCTGCATACCTTTCTTTAAATCTCTTTCGGCTCTTTCGGCTAATTGACGCCACATGACAATGTTATGCCATTCGGTTTGCTCCTGCCAATTGCCGTCCTTGTCTTTATACGATTCAGAGGTTGCCAAGCTAAACTGTGCCACTTTAGCCCCGTTTTCAAATGCTCTAACTTCGGGATCTTTGCCGAGATTTCCCACAAGTATTACTTTGTTTATTCCTGCCATAATGTGAATTTTGTAATGATTTGTAATGATTTGAGTTATTCGATTTATAATTTTAGAATCAATAAAATTATTCTCTTTAGTGACTCACAAAAATACTAAAAACTTTTTTATAGGATTGTTTTTATTCTTGCTTCAAGATTTTTTCCGTAAAAAATCCGTTTGGTGTTTCCATTTTTAGAACATAAATGCCATTCGTAAGCTCTTTGATTTCCGGTATTTCTATCAATTGAAAACCGTTGAATAGTTTATGTGAGTTTTCATAAACAATTTTGCCGCTTGTATCCATGATATTTATTTTAATATTTTGATAATCAGTAGGATGAATAAGGATATAGAAGGTTGTTGAAAAGGGATTTGGTAATATCTTAAAAGGTAACTCCGCAGGTTCGGTTGCTTTTTTTCCTTTTAATATTAGGTCGGCTGCCGTAATATTGGGGATGCCATAACCGTTTAAAGAATCCGGATTTCGGAATTGGCTCGAACTCTGAATGACGGCATCTCTGATTTGTTTGGATGTTTTTGATGGATTCGATTGAATCAAAATGGCAACAGCTCCGGCTATTATCGGTGTTGAAAAGGAAGTTCCATTTCCGTTAAACACTTGATCATTAGTGTTGATTAATGAGGTGCCTTTGCCAACAGCAACTACATCAGGTTTGATTCGTCCATCTGCTGCATATCCTTGGCTGCTCAGCGTGGCATAGTTCCCTTTGGTGTCGGTTGCTCCAATTGTTAAAACATCCAATCCATCAGCAGGGAAACCGATTTTTCGCCATGTACCGTTGCCGTCGTTTCCGGCAGAAGTAGTAACAATTATTCCTTTGCTTGCAGCCATCGAAGCGGCTCGACTCACCATAGTTGTTTTTCCATCAAGTTGAAAGTGATTGTGATTGAGGCTTGTATCATCGAATACCGTATAACTTAGCGATGAGGTGATGATATCGGCACCGCAACTGTCGGCTATTTCGGCGCCAACTAACCAAAAGAACTCCTCTACCGGATATTCGGAGGCTACATCTTCGGTGCGCAACAAAATAAAATCGGCCATAGGAGCCGTACCCATATATTTCTGTCCGAGATTAGCGGCAATGGTGCTCAGAACATGAGTTCCGTGACTGCTTTCCAAATATGGATCATTTCCTTTTTCAACGACATCGCTTGCCAGAACAATTCCATTTCTTTCAAAGAGATGTTGGAATGATGTCATGGTATTGGCCGACTGGAATCCTGCATCCAAAACAGCAATTCTGACTTTTTCGCCAAGATATCCGTTTTCGTGAAGAGGTTTAATTCCAATCAATTCCATTTGTTCAGTGGCTAAACCATATTCCGAGTTGTAGAAAAATGCTTCTGTTTCAGTTGATTGTTTGGTTTTGTTTTGTCTCTTTTTTTTGGTTTTTGACTCATTTTTTTGACCTAAATATTCGATGCTTTTCACAAAAGACAAATCATTGATACTGTCGATCCAGACCGAATCGGCAAGAAGAAGTAGAGCAGAATTTTGCCATTTAGAGCAATGTTTTACCTTGCCAAATTTATTCAACTTCGTTAAATAGTGCTGATTTACAGGTAAATCTGTAGAGTCAATCGAAATATGGTTTTTTTGTCGGTTGGTAATGGCTCGTTCGGAAAGAAATGCAGACGGATTGTCAATTTGGTAAGGACTGTTGTTTTTATCTGTTAGATATACAGCGTACCAACGTGGATTTGATTGAGAAAAACCTATCCAAGAAACTATCAAAAAGATGATAACGATAATAATGCGAACAGATGTCATGCTAAGGTTCAATGCTTAAAATAGAGTAAATGTATTTGTATCCTTTTTTCCAACTACCGTTGGTGTTTTTTTCTATGTCAACCACTTCTTGAAAAATCAATCCAGTATGTTTACTATACACTTCCTTGTGATAGTCTTTTCCAATAAGTGTTTCCAAATCTTGATGTATAATGGTTAAAGTTGAGTCGAAGTTATAATTATTCAACGACATTGGCTCATCAAATTCACTGTAATAACTCGAAGTTGCGGAGAGGATATTCATGGCGTTCATGTCCCATTGAATGGAATTATTTATTGGAAAAACCATTTTGATAAATCGTATATTTTCTTCTAATAATTCGACTCGCGCCGCTGTTTTTGTGATGGCAAAGTTTTTCTTAAAAACCCAGGAGGTTGTGTCAGTTCTATAAAATTTTCGATAGTAGTAGGACTCGCGGCCTTCTTCGTCAGTAAATTTTTCTCCTATTTGAAACTTAATAAAATATTGGAATGTGTCGATTTTTACCGGTGAAAAAAAATCATTCCAAGTAATGGAATCAACCTTATACACAATAGATTGTTCCGAGTTGATTGGAAAATATTGATCGTAATTATTGGTTATTTGCAGGGATTCTTCTTTCTTGCATCCGGAGGCAAGAACAAAAAATAGAGTACTGATAAGTACTAATCTGCTTGAAAATAAGGTAAATGTCTTCACTGTAATTATAGTTTTTAATGTTTTAAACTTTATACAAAGAGCGACTTGGTTCGCCTAACAATCTGAATTTTGATGTCAACCGGCTGCAAAGATAAGATTAATCAATCAATGAAACAATAGAATCTTAATCGGTAAACAATGCTCTGGAACTTTGTTTTTTTGTAAACCAAAAAACTATTCCAACGATAGCTAAAAGGTTGATTAAATATATGTAATATGGTGTATTGCTGCCAATTGTGTCCGGGTTTGAGTGAATTAGTTGGGCATTAAACAAATAATAAACGGTTACTGTGAGACCATTATTTAAGAAATGAATAAAAATAGGTATCCATAGGTTTTTTGACCAAAAGTAAAGGTAGCCTAAGAGGATTCCCAAAAAAAGTCGGGGGAGAAATCCAAAAAACTGAAGATGTAGAGCGCTGAAAAGTAAACTTACTAAAAAAATATTCAAATGGATATTTCTGATTTTCTTGGCGAAGGCTTTCATCAAAAATCCTCTGAAAACCAATTCTTCACCAATGGCGGGTAAGATGGCAAAAGTGAATAGATTGAAGAAGAAAGTGCCAAATCGGTCGGTTGAAAGTAGGGCTTCCGTTACTTCTTTAGCATTTTTTTCTGATTCTATCATCCAATTTTCAACAGATTTTAAAAAATCGGGAAGCACCATTTTCATATTCCACTCATAAAGGATTCCAATAAAAGGTAAACTGAGAATTAATAGAAATAACGCCATTATAAGTTGTTGTATATCAGGTTTTTTGTTTATCTGATAATAGTTATGGATTGAGCTGCTTGTAAGATAGGCGTAAAATAAAGCCGGTACTAAAAAAAGGCCCAAATGACTGCCGGTTTGAATTATCCTCATTGCAGCATGAGAATTTGGGTCGCCAATTTGGAAAGTAGTTGATAGGTCTTTTCCATAAATAACTATGGAAATAACCATTGAAACTCCGCTAAATGCTATGGCAAATAACAACATTAGAGAAACGAATGTTAAAATTTGTTTCCAAAGACTATCTTGATTAAAGAGAAAATTAGGATTCATTGGACGAGTAACTCTAATAGGTATGACTAATATTTTGACTAACAATAGCAAAAATGATGTTTTTTTGCCGATTCAAAAGTAATAATTTTACAGTGGTACGAATTGGAAATATTGATTTGGGTATCAAACCGGTGATTTTAGCACCAATGGAGGATGTTACAGATTCTGCTTTTCGGCTGATTTGCAAGGAGTTTGGAGCGGATTTGATGTACACGGAATTTATTTCTTCCGAGGGATTGATACGGGATGCGTTTAAGAGCACTCGAAAATTAGATTTTGAGGAAAAAGAGCGGCCACTTGGTATTCAAATATTTGGTCATCAGCTCGATTCCATGATTTCAGCGGCGCGAGTTTCGGCAAGTTATAATCCAAACTTGATAGATATAAATTATGGCTGTCCGGTTAAAAAAGTCGTAAGTAAGGGTGCCGGAGCAGCATTTCTTCAGGATATTCCTCGCATGATGGCTATGACGAAAGCCGTGATTGATGCGGTGGATTTGCCTGTAACCGTCAAAACGCGAATCGGTTGGGACGAAAAAAGTGTAAATATTGTGGAGGTGGCTCTTAGAATGCAAGACGTTGGCGCAAAAGCCATAGCTATTCACGGACGTACGCGTTCCCAACAATATACCGGTGAGGCAAATTGGGATGCCATCGGTATGGTAAAACAGCATCCTGACATGGAAATTCCGGTTTTTGGTAATGGCGATATTACTACAGCCGAGCGTGCTGTGGAAATGTTCGATAAATATGGGGTTGACGGGATTATGATTGGACGAGGAGCTATGGGAAATCCATGGATTTTTTCACAAATCAAAGCTTTGTTGCAAGGGCAAACTTACAGTTTGCCTAATATTAAGGAGCGAATAGAAATTGCAAAAAAACATTTTGAAAATTCCGAAAAAATCAAAGGAACTGATCTGACGGTCAGAGAAATGCGAAAACACTATGGAAATTATTTCAAAGGGATTCCTTATTTTAAACCCTATAAAATCCGACTTTTGACGGCTCCTGAGAAGACTTTGGTTTATGAAATATTGGATGAGATTGGCGAAAATTTATCTACAGAAATATTGGATGGTTTATGAGAAAATTTGTCGTTTTATCGGGTATAATTTTGATTTTAGTCGTTTTCTCTTGCACGAAAACCGATAACAAACATTTTCTCGAAGTGAAGGCTTGGCAAGACACTTTGAATATGGAATTTGCTGATGCTGCAACTTCACCACTTTTGCCTGAAGATTTAGCGGTTTTTAAAGGGCTTCAATTTTATTCGATTGATAAGGATTTTATGGTTGAAGCTGAGTTTATTCGCACACCAACCGAAACTCCTTTTTTTATGAAAACGACCACAGAAAGGCAGCCGGTCTATGTGAAGTATGGCATAGCAACCTTTAAGATTCGAGACGAAGCTTGTACTTTGCACATTTATCAAAATGTGGAGTTGACCAAAAAATCAGAATATGCCGACTATTTGTTCATTCCTTTCTTAGATAAAACATCCGGTGTAACTACTTATTATGGAGGTCGTTATATTGATTTAAAAAAGCCAAAAGAGGACAAAATGGTGATTGATTTCAATAAAGCTTATAATCCGTATTGTGCCTACAACGACCGTTATTCCTGTCCGATTCCGCCTAAGGAAAACCTTTTGCCTCTTGAAATTACTGCCGGAGTGAGGGCTTTTCATACAAAACCCAATTAGTCCACCTCAATTTTCGATTTCTCTTGAGCCGCTTTCTTTGGATTAGCCCCCTTTTACTTATTTATTTGTCGAAGTTGGTACTAATTTTGCTATTTTCGCCCACTCTTTAATCAATATTAATTTTATTATTATGAAACGGATACTACTCATCTTTACACTTGCATATTTAGGAACTTTAGTGGCATTTGCTCAAAGTCTCAGCCTTTCTTATGGAACAACTCAATATAGCAATGGCGATTTGATTACCTTTACTTCCACAAGCACAGCATCTACCATCGTTAGTCATATGTGGGTTGCTAACAACTCAGCTAATGACATTGTTGTAAGAGTTAAAAAAATTGAGTTGGATACAGTTCCTGGTTCTGAAAATTATTTCTGTTGGACAAGTTGTTATTTACCAATGGTTTACGTTAGTGACACAATGACTATCAAGGCCGGTGAAATTAATAAAAGCCATTTTTCAGGGGACTATGATGCTTTTGGAAATGCAGGAAAAACAAAAGTGATGTATGTGTTCTATAATGATGCGAATATTAACGATTCTGTAGCATTTATTGCTGAATATTACGCCGGTTCTCCAGTGAGCTTTTCGACAGTTGAAGTGGTTGATGTTGATGTGAAAGTATATCCAAACCCTGCCAAAGATTTTGTTTTTGTTGATTTTAAATTGCCTTCAATTACTTCCTCTGCCTCTATTCAAATTCGCAACGTTTTAGGTTCCATTGTTTATCAGTCGATGTTGACTCAAAACAAGGGTGTCGAAAAAATTGATGTGAGTCAACTTAAGGATGGCGTTTATTTTTATTCTTTGATTATCAACAACGATGCAGTTGTTACGAGAAAACTTTTGGTAAGAAAATAATTTGATAAAATATCTATATATATGGGCTGCTTAAATCAAGCAGCTTTTTTTTTTTTGGTTTCAGTATATTTAGATAAAAAAAAACCTCCGCATTTGCAGAGGTTTTATAAGTTGCCCGATCAGGGGTCGAACCTGAACTCTTCTGATCCAGAATCAGACGTGTTGCCAGTTACACTATCAGGCATTGAGGGCGCAAAAGTATAGTATTTTTTAATTCTCAGCTAAATTTCTTTTAAAAAAAAAGCTTTAAAGAAACGTACAGTTAATCTATAAGTTAGATAGAATTAGTGTAAAAAGCATCACTTTCCCGCATAATTTTTAGTCCTTCAAATCACAAAAAATTATTTTTAATCGAGTTGATTTTGTAAAAAAACCATTGTTTAAAAAAGAAGATGCCTGAAAAATTTTGAGGTTAGATTCTATTTTGGAATCTACTTTTTGTAAAAGTTCATTTCCTCAACATATCGACTTACCTTGGCCGGTAAGAAATATTCAAAACTATGCCCGGCTTTGATTTGTTGACGGATAAAGCTGGATGAAATCTGCATCATCGGAGCCTGAAAACATAAAATTTTTGGATGCTGAGCCCATCTTTCCGGTATGGTTGTTTCCGGACGCATATAAACGTAAATCTGATAGTATTCCAGAATTTGCTCGAAGTTTTTCCACTTGTGTAAGGTTTCCAAATTATCGCTTCCCAATAATAAAACAAACTGATTATCAGGATGTTTTTCGCGAAGAACTTCAAGGGTATGGATAGTATATGAAGGTTGAGGCAGATGAAGCTCAATATTGGATACTTTGAAACGGTTGTCGTCTTCGATAGCCAACTGAACCATATAAAGCCTCTGCCTGTCATCAAGTAGTGATGCCTTGTTTTTCAATGGGTTATGAGGTGACGGCACAAACCATATCTCATCAATATCGGTGTTGTCAACAAAATAACTTGCTATAATCAGATGACCGATATGGATTGGATTGAATGAACCGAAAAATAATCCTGCCTTTTTCATCATAATGCTTCATTATTGTTTATTAACTTCTTGATAAAAAATCATTTATGGTTTTAATAGTCTTTAAAATAGTTTCGTCTAAATTGTCGTTGACAATAATGCAATCGAATTGGGAAGCAAAACTTAGTTCACTTTGAGCTTTTTGCAATCGTTTGTTAAAGCTTTCTTGATTTTCGGTGCCACGATTAGATAGACGTTGAGCTAAAACTTCGGTAGAAGGCGGCATCACGAAAATAGCCAAAGCTTCTTTTCCATATATCTTTTTAATATTTAGACCTCCAACAACATCCACATCAAACACGACATGATGCCCCTTGCTGCGGATGCGCTCCACTTCGCTTTTTAGTGTTCCATAGTACTGATTTTCATATACTTCTTCCCACTCAAGAAAGGCCTCTTGATTCACTAATTCACGGAATTTCTCCGGTGAAAGAAAATAATAGTCAACACCATCGGTTTCGTTATCTCTGGGAAATCGACTTGTGGCGGAAACCGAAAAAGACAAAGGTAAACTTGTTTGCATTACTGCCTTTACGAGAGTAGTTTTGCCCGCACCTGATGGGGCTGAAAAAATAATCAATTTCCCTTTCATAAATTACAGGATATTAAGAAGTTGTTCCTTAATTTTTTCTAATTCGTCCTTCATCTGAACGACTAATTTTTGCATTTCGGCATGATTGGCCTTGCTTCCTAATGTGTTGATTTCGCGGCCAATCTCTTGGGTGATAAAACCTAATTTCTTTCCTTTTTCTTCTTCCTCGTTGGATAGGGTTTCTTCAAAATATTCCAAATGCTTCTTCAACCGGATTTTTTCTTCGGTAATATCCAATTTTTCAAGGTAATAGATAATTTCTTGTTCAAATCTGTTCTGGTCGGTATTCACATTTAAATTGGCCATTTCTGTCCTCAATCGTTCACGTACTCTTTGAATACGCTCTTCTTCATAAGGAGCAATATCTTTTAGTAAGTCGCTTATAATCAATATTCTATGCTGAAAATCATTGGAAAGAATTTCTCCTTCATCTAATCGAAACTTATCAAAAAGAGTTAAGGCTTCCTGAGTGGCTAATTTAATTTGATTCGCCTCATCTTGTGAAATTTCTTGGTCATTTGTGCTTACTACTTCCGGCAAACGCATGGCTATTGATAGGATGTCTGGGGGTGTATTAAAGTGGCGACTCAGGCAAATATTTTCCAAATTATTTAAATAATTGTCCAATATTTCCTTGTTGATACGCATTTTGGCCATTGCATCATTATACTCAATTGCAATTTGACAATATACTTTACCGCGTTTCACCACCTGATTTACAAGGTTTTTGAGTTCAACCTCCATTTGATTGAAATTGCTTGGAAGCTTTATTGTAATATCCGTTTGTTTGCTGTTCAGAGATTTAATCTCAACAGTTATCTTTTTGTCGTCGAACGACTTAACTATTCGACCATAACCGGTCATCGACTTTACTATCATAGGTTAAAATTTTCAATCATCTTAATGGGTCATAAAAATCGTCTTGTTTTGAGACTTTTGCAAAAGTACAGATATTTTCCGTTTTAGAATGTTTTGCAAAAAATCCGTTTTTCTCGAAACGATTCGGGCATTAAAGCTTCAAATAAATCTTTCTTATTGCGGTAATAATCCTATTTTTGCCGGTTCAAATAAATCTGAATTTTTATGGAGAATATTGAGCCTAAATCGCTGAATTTCATAGAGCAAATCATTGAAAAGGATCTTTCTGAAGGTAAAAATGGAGGTGTTGTTTACACTCGTTTTCCACCTGAACCAAATGGTTATCTTCACATTGGACATGCAAAATCAATTTGTTTAAACTTTGGTTTGGGAGCTAAATATCACGGGCGTACTAATTTACGTTTCGACGACACAAATCCCACAAAAGAGGAGGATGAGTACGTACAGTCCATTATGGAAGATGTGCGTTGGCTTGGTTTTCAATGGGAAGGCGAACCTCGATATGCCAGTGATTATTTTGAACAACTCTACTTGTGGGCAGAGGAAATGATTCAACGTGGTTTGGCTTATGTTGACGACCAAACTTCGGAGGAAATAAGTGCTCAACGGGGAACGCCACAAAAGCCCGGAATTTTTAGTCCATTTCGAAACCGTTCGGTTGAGGAGAATTTGGATTTGTTTCGGCGAATGAAAGCCGGCGAATTTCCTGATGGAAGTCGGGTTTTAAGGGCTAAGCTCGATATGGCCAGCCCAAATATGCAAATGCGCGATCCGGTGATGTACCGTATCCTGCATTCTTCACACCACCGCACAGGAAATAAATGGAGTATTTATCCCATGTATGACTATGCTCATGGTCAATCGGATTATTTAGAGGGAATTACGCACTCTATTTGTACCTTAGAATTTGAGAATCACAAACCTTTATATAATTGGTTTTTAGATCAAATTGCTGATGTTAACCATGTTCGCCCACAGCAAATTGAGTTTGCTCGATTAAACTTGAGTTATACGATTATGAGCAAGCGTAAATTGCTCGAACTTGTTGAAAAAAAGATAGTTAGTGGTTGGGACGATCCTCGCATGCCCACTATTTCGGGGTTGCGTCGAAGGGGATATACTCCTGAATCGATTCGTAGCTTTGCCGACCGCATTGGGGTAGCAAAACGAGACAATATTATCGATGTCGGTTTGTTGGAATTTAGCGTGAGAGACCACCTTAATAAAGTCGCTCCTCGTGTGTTTGCAGTTCTCGATCCTGTTAAACTCACCATCACAAATTATCCCTCCGGAAGTTCAGAATGGTTGGAAATAGAAAATAATCCAGAAGACCCTCAATCCGGCAGCAGAAAATTGGAATTTGGTCCTAATTTATTCATCGAGCGCGATGATTTTATGGAAAACCCTCCAAACAAATTTTTCCGCTTAGGTCCGGGTCGCGAAGTTCGTCTAAAAGGTGCTTATATTATTAAATGTGAGGACTTTATAAAAGATGAAAACGGAGTCGTTGTAGAAATCCTTTGTACCTATGACCCAACAACAAAAAGTGGTGAAGGACAAAGCCGTAAAGTTAAAGGAACATTGCATTGGGTAAATGCCGATAAAGCGGTGGACGCGGAAGTTCGTCTCTACGATCGACTGTTTAACGACGAAGATCCTGCCGGTCATAAAGACCTCGATTTTCTCGATTTTCTAAATCCCGATTCACTTCAAATATTGAATAATTGTAAATTGGAGCCAACATTACAGAATGCAAATCCTGAAGATAAATTCCAGTTTCAACGGTTGGGATATTTCAGTGTGGACAAAAATTCTTCACAAGACCATTTGATTTTTAATCGAACTGTGCCATTAAAAGATAGCTGGGTAAAACAATCAAAATAATATAAATATGTACAGAACTCATAACTGCGGTCAACTCCGCATTCAAGATACAGGATTGCAAGTCACTTTGAGTGGCTGGATTCACAAATCGCGTGACTTAGGCGGTATGACATTTATTGATTTACGCGATCGCTACGGACTCACTCAATTGGTTTTCAATATGGATACCAATGCAGAACTTTGTGGTCGGGCTCGAAAATTAGGTCGGGAATACGTGATTCAAATTAAAGGAGTCGTTGCTGAAAGATCCAATAAGAACCTCAATATCCCTACTGGTGAAATAGAAATATTGGTTGATTCATTCCAAATTTTAAATAAATCAGAAGTTCCGCCATTTACCATCGAAGAAAACACGGATGGAGGAGAAGAATTGCGTATGAAATACCGCTATTTGGATTTGCGCCGTGAACCTTTAAAACGCAATTTGTTATTACGACATAAGTTATCTCTTTTAGTTCGCAACTTTCTGAGTAATAACAGTTTTATCGAAGTTGAAACGCCTTACCTAATCAAATCTACTCCCGAAGGAGCTCGCGATTTTGTGGTGCCTTCACGCATGAATCCGGGGCAGTTTTATGCTTTACCTCAGTCGCCCCAAACCTTCAAGCAATTGCTGATGGTTTCGGGATATGATCGTTATTTTCAGTTAGTAAAATGCTTTCGTGATGAGGATTTGCGCGCCGACCGCCAACCGGAATTTACGCAGATTGATTGCGAAATGTCTTTTGTTGAGCAAGATGATGTGCTAAAGGTGTTTGAGGAAATGACGCGTCATCTTTTTAAAGAGATAAAAGATATCGATTTGGGAGTTTTTCCCCGAATGTCGTATGATGACGCCATGCGTTTTTACGGTTCGGATAAACCGGATATACGATTTGGAATGACCTTCGTTGAAGTCAATGATATTGTTAAAAATCAAGGATTTAAGGTTTTCGATGAAGCAGAACTTGTTGTGGGAATCAACGTTGAAGGTGCTGCCGAATTCACACGAAAGCAATTAGATCAATTAACTAATTTTGTCAAAAGGCCTCAGGTAGGTGCTTCAGGATTGGTTTATTTGCGTTTTAATGCTGACGGAAGTTTAAAATCATCTGTGGACAAATTCTATAACGAAGAGCAGTTGAAACGTTGGGCAGAAGCCTTTCAAGCGAAGCCGGGCGATTTGATGCTGGTGTTAGCCGGTGATGCTTCAAAAACTCGCAAAGCATTGAACGAATTGCGTTTAGAGATGGGGAATCAACTTGGTTTACGCAATAAAAATGAATATAGCCCGCTTTGGGTTGTGGATTTTCCGCT
>JAFGWF010000294.1 GCA_016937295.1 Bacteroidales bacterium | reverse complement strand
GGTACCCGCCAAAAGGGACATTTCTTTTTTTAAAACACAAATTGATGATGACTTTAAAAAAGAGTCCTCAAAAAAAGATGAAATCCTTAAAACCCTTGGTTTCGCCAAACATCTGAGAGGGGTACAAAAAGGCAATCAGGAATCGTTGATACAATTGCTTTATTCCTTTAAAACAAACATGACCGACACCTTACGTCAGGAAATCACTGCAAAAGGGTTAAATGTCTCTCTAATTGATAACATCATAGGCTATGCCGAAACCTTTAAGCAGGCAAACGTCACACAAGAAGCATATAAAGAATCCACAAAAGAAATTTCCAAAGAAATAGCTGATTCATTCAATGCCATTTACGATGAAATAATCGGGATCTGCAAAAAAGCATCCAACTATTACCAGTTCGAACCATTGAAAAAAGAACAATTCACCTTTTCCAAAACAATCGAAAATTTAGGCGCCACAAAAAAAGTAGCTGAAAAAGTCGCCAAAGAAAAAGTATGATTTAACCCATCTGCTCATAATTTGGAATATCACGTTCATGCAAACAAAGCGAGTGGGCATCATTCACCAACTGAAGTCCACTCGTTTAAACAGACAGAATAAAACTTTAAAGACACAAAAACTATTCTGTCAGACATAGGGTATGATTCTCAACATTAGGACAAAGACTGACAAACCTAAGTTCAAAGCTGACAAAGAAAGAAAAGTGTCCGTCACACTTAGGTCATCATCTTCAAACTTAGGACAAAATCCGACAGACATAGGAGCAGAGTTGACAAAGACAGTTAACCATCAGGAATACTTAGGACATGATTCTCAAACAAAAGACAAAATCTGATAGACTTAGGAAAGAATCTGGCATTTTGAGTATCCACCCTGCAAGGAAAAGCACATTTGCGGTTCGCGCCAATGCCCCCGTTCCACCAAAAACCGCAAAAGAGCTTTCCCTTTCCCATTGCTCAATTCATATAACCATTTAGTTTCGCATAAAAAGAACCTAAATCATATTATAAAACGGCCAGGTACTAACATGGTGTCATAAGTAATGCGGAGAATGTGTTATATTAAATGATAAATCAACCTATAAGCATCGGTGTATCTTGATAGTTTTGCTCGGTCTATCCCCGCACTACTCATACACCCACCGTTAACTGGCATTTGTCCATTTCTTAATTCAACCTAAACTTTAATTAAATGAAAAATATTCTTTGGACCATTTTCCTTACAACTTTAATAGGAAATATATCAGCTCAAGAATTTGCTCCAATCGGAGCTGAATGGTATTATAATGAGAAATTTGCATCTTCAGGAGATATTGATTTCATCAAATTTACGTCTGAAAAGGACACGATTATAAACGGAGAAAATTGCAGAAAAATAACCAAACGACATAAAATCTACTGCTATGAAAGACCAGATACAGAATTCATTTTGAATCGAAATGATACTGTTTTTTTCTTTGATCCTCTTTTTAATGATTTTCAAAATCTATATGTTTTTAGTGCAAATAACAATGACTCATGGAAAATCAAAGTTGAAGGAGAAAACCAAAGTATCGATACTATAACTATTTCAGTAGATTCCACCAAAACAAAGTTAATAAATGGAATTGAATTAAAGCATTTATACATTACCTACAATTCAATTTATGGTAATTACCCATCTGAAATTATTGAAAAAATAGGAGATATTCGATTTATGTTTAATTGGGAACCTTGGAAAGCAATGGCTTGTGATTTTAATTACACCAATGGATTACGCTGTTATCAAGACTCTGAAATAGGTCTATTTTCTACTGGAATTGCAGACTCTTGCGACTATACTTATTTATGGACAAACATTGATAATCTTGAAGCAGAAACATATATTTCAATTTATCCAAATCCAAAAGAAAATACCATTCAAATTGAATCAAATTTAACTGATAATATTGAAATTGAAGTTTATAATTTAAGAGGTTGCAAGCTTTCTGAATCTCAATTTAAAACAACAACCTACTTAGATTTAAAAGATTTCAAAAGTGGATTCTACATATTAAATTTCAGATATAAAGGAGAAGTAATTGCAACTAAAAAAATATTAAATAAATAACGCCAGTTAACACGTGGTCATAAGGCATGGTGGGGTATCTGCGGCGGTAGTTACGGCGGATTCTCACCAGATTCCTCTGTCCATGCGGACAGGTAATCGGGCGACAATCCACCACGACCTCATACCACAACCGTTGGCTGTAATGGCAAGAGAGCATCCTACATTGCAATAAAAGTTATACAATATGATTAGATTACTGATTTTAATTTTTCTGACAATAAATATCTTGAGATTAGAGGGACAGGAAACTGAACGGATTATCAAATATTTTCAAAAGTCTAAACAGATAATGGAAGAGTATGACGTCCTCAAATCTGACAAAAATATTAAGAATGGATATTATGCGAGATATTATCGAGCAACATACGAGGATTATAAAACTGATAAAGACAAATACCTTCAAAAACAAGGATTTTATAATCAAAACAAACTTGATAGTGTATGGACTTATTATGATTTGTGGAATAAAGGACATAGAATAAATAAAGAGGAAAGATATAATAATGGTCAAAAAATTGGAGTTTGGAGTACTGTTCTTGAGAAAGGTAAGGTGATTAAAAGATATGATTACGACAAGAATATTGAGTTAGAGCCGATTATTAAGTATTATTACATTTATCCAGCTAGAGCAAGTGAGGAAGGAATTGAAGGTGTTGTTGAGATTTTTGTAAAATATAACCTTGATTGTAAGACAGATACAGTTTATATCAAAAAATCCGTAAATGAAATGCTTGATAAAAATGCTCTTAACGGAGTGATAGAACAAGAGAAATTAAGAGAGAAATATAGTATTCAAACGGATTGCTCAAATAAAACGGATTCGACTTATGTGATAACATATAAACTTAGATGAAAAGCCACATACAGCCAACACGCGGTATAAAAAATTGCCGGGATAGTAGGTTATTCAAGGGTTGTAGCCCGCTTCAACTTTTGTGTAATTTGATAGGAAATCGCCCGCAATCGGCAACTTTTCATACCGCCACCGTTGTAGCCAATTCCCCCTATACCGCAGACATTGACTTTTTTCGCTAACGGGTTTGAATTTTGTTTGAATCTTTTATTTTTGTTAGTCTCTATG
>JAFGWF010000293.1 GCA_016937295.1 Bacteroidales bacterium | reverse complement strand
GGAGTGTAATGATTTCGCTTATTCATAATGATTAAATTCTAACTTATTTTTTCCAAATTTTCTGTCTCATCTTCGGGGAGCATTATAAAGCCTTAATGTCAGAGCAAGGCAGCAGCAACACGCCCGAAATGGCAAACTCGACCCCGAAAAACACTGGGTTGTTTTCACAACCCTGAAAACTCTCTCTAAAGCAGCTCTTCGTGCTATCGAAAAAGCTCACATTAAGCGCCACGATCCACCCGGCAATACATGCAAAGGCGGGAATGGTCGTTGAAATGCTTTGGTGTGGCTAAAAATTTAAATCTACAATTGTCTCAATATTTCTTGGTTTATTGGTTTTACAAGTCGAAACTTATTTGGTTCTAACAGCTGTATAACACCTTGCCTTTCTAATGCGCTTAAAAAGGCTGCAAAATCGGGGTAGTCAAACATATCTTTCCAGTTGTTTCCGGTTGCTTGGAAAATCTTTGTTCCAATCAAGCTAGTTTGGTAGCTATAAACATCGCCAATCTCGAAACCGTAAGGGGCTCCATTAATGTATTGTTCAATTTTTAAGTATAAACCTTTTGTATTCAAAAGCCTTCTATTTCTACCATACTGGTAATTTCTACTCTTTAGTCCCAACCAAAACTTATATAACATTGCAAAATAATAAATTTTTCCGTCTGGCTTTATTTTCTCAACAATTATTCCATTTGCCTCCAAGAGCTCTTGCAATTCTTTATTTGTCTTGCCTTTTAAATCGCCATAAGTTTCAATGGCCCCATTTAGAAGTGCAGAAAGTTCTGTTTCCGTTAGGTATTGCCTACGATATTCAGCTGTTTCCCTTAAATAACTTATTATATATTCTAATTCAAAATTGCCTTCATTTGTTAAATCGCTAAAATGCTCTTCTACAGCTTTGTGTCTAAAATTTGGATTAAGATAAAAATCAGAGTGTATTATCGGCAAGTTATTACAGTGTTTTTCGTTTTCTTTCAAAGCCTCTTCACAGGCATAGCTAATAAGATTAATAAATGGTCTTATGCTAATATTATCATCTGCATTTTTGTAATTAAAATGGAAATATTCATAGCTGGTACCCAATTTGCTCCCTCTTGGCGTGCTTACTATGTCGCCAAAAACGAGACTAATCAGTGGCTCTAAAAGACGCCTTTCTAGACCAATTTGGAAATCATATTCTATCGCTCTTTCTAGTTCTTTTTCTGCTTCTGAATTGAAAAAGTTTGATTTTTCAAACAAAAACTTTAATTCTTTCCCTGATTTTGCTATCAATAGCTTTAAAAAATAAGAATATAACTCTTCTCTTGTCCACTCTATTGAAACCGTTTTGCTCTTCTTTATATTAAGTGAGTTATTTAACTCTAACCTTCGAAATAAATCAGTTCTAACAAAAATTTTGGGCAGAATGCTGCTAAATGGATTCGTTTCCCAATATTTTACAAGCGGTGAAACACATTTCCTCCAATTTTCGGGATGAATGTCTTTATCCAATTGATCATATAAGAGGATCAGAGTGATATTGTTAGCTGCTAGGTGTGAATTGAACCGCCTTAAATCATCTTCTATCAGTTGGTATATCGAATTGTCATAAATAATTTTTTCATATCTTGAAACGGTTTCTGAAAATAGGTTAATTGGTAAAACCATTTGAGGTATTTTTGATTCGTAACCATATTGCGAACTACTTATCATTATGGAATTCCAAGTGTAAATAACCCATAGCCGCCCGAAATAGAAATTAGGTTCTTGGATTTTTCCAAGTTGGATTTCTTTAAAAGGAAACTTCTTTTTGTATTCCGTTGCTATCTCATTTGTAATTTCTATTACATCTAAGAATTCAAATTTCCTTGTCTCATCAAAACTTTTTTTATAAAAAATACCCGCGCGTCTTATTAATTCGTCTTTGATGTTTTTATTTTTTAAAGCCTTGTATAGGTATGTTTTGCCTGTACCCTTAAAGCCAGAGACAACAAATTTTTCAGGTTTTCCTATAATTTCATTCATACATTCCCTATAAAAAAATAAATCGGGCGTTATGGTTTCATTTTCTGCAAATAACCTGACTTTACCGTCATCCTTTTCTAATAAATCTGCTAAATTTTTCAAAATGTCTTGTTTGCTTATTGCAAAGTCTTTTTCATAATTTTGGTCGCCAATACTATGTCTTACCATTTTGTATGAAATTCCGTTGAATAATTCCAAATAACCGTCATTTTTCTGATGTTCTTCAATTTTCTCTATATAGTTGCTAAATTTTGATTGGTTGCCCTTAAGGCCTAGATTTTCAAAAACTGGGTTTCTTGCCAAGTAGAATAGATCTATTGCCATATCGCTTTCTTTTGTTGTCATATGGCTATCAATTTCATTCCGAAAAAGTCGGACATGCTCTTGGGTGTTTCTCTCCGGCAATATTGAGTTTACTAACACTAGATTCGCTTCCTGTTTACTCGCATTACTTTGCTGAATTTTGTAATACTGGTCTAACAAGAATTTTAAGCCTGGCTTTGTTTGCTCTGTACTTCCAAAAAAGCCAACAATGCAACTCGACAAATTTAATGCTGTAACTCCCAGAATGTCACTAAACCCAGTTCTCGAATCTATCAATATTAGATCTGGTTTTACTTGCTCTTCTATTGTACCTAGTAATTTATTAAATCTTTCAACTATGCTTTTTGGTTGAGCAGTATCTAATCGCGCAAGTCCTTCAATATAGTGATCCTTGTGGGTCGCAACGTCTAGTGTGTTCTCTGGGAATTCTGTAATAAAACGGTCATCATTCAAATTCCCAGCGGGCATAACCCTTATTTCACCGTTGCCAGAATATTTTTCATCGACTAATACCGTGTAGTTCTCTACTAAGTCCAACTCTTTGTTTTCAAATTCTGTGTCTAAAAAATATTCTATGATTCCATTTGCTCTTCCACTTAAGAGCTTATCGTTATCTGCCAAATCAAAAAAGTTTAAATAACCAGGTGCCTCAAAGTCACAATCCAAAACAATTACTTTTTGCCCTTTATGTTTTGCGGCATACAGAGCATATGCCATAAGCGCGGTTGTTCTTCCAACTCCACCCTTGTAACTATAAAATGTGACTACTGGTGTTTGGTAGCGTTTTTTTAAATCAAAATTAGTTTTCTCAAAACTTGAAAATCTCCTTTTGAAACCAAGATCAATAGGGTTTACACCTCTATCAAAAAGTTGTTCGTAATAACCATCTGCAAAACAATCTTCTTCTGTAACCAATTCTACATTAATTGAAGGGTGTTTTAACCATTCTGGCATGTATGCTTTTTGGTGTGTCAAAATTGTAACATGTATCCGCATGTCAAGTTTTAAAGCCATTCTAAAGGCTATGATTTTATTCTCTTTTACTTCGTTGCTTAAATTTGTATTTATCTCTTCTATTTTTTTTAATGCTAATAACATTTTAATTCGTTATACATTGCCTAATTTTCACATACAACTCTTTTACAAAGTTTGAAAAACTTAGAATTTGGCTTTCTGTATAGTCCTCCATTAAATTATTTCTATATCGTGCACTCGGGTTCCAATCATCATATAATTTCTTAATTTCACCCCAATTTTTGGGTGGTTTCCCTATTAAAGGTATGTCTTCTATTTTTGCAGATGCTAGCTCCCTTAAAATATCAATATTTTTTTGAAATTTATGAGTTCCAATTATGTAATAAAATTGCTTTGGGCAATCTTTAGGTACCGGCGTCTGAAATAAGAGCCGGTAGGGTGGCCCATGTATGTTTAAATCTTCAACATAAACCATTTTGCTATCACTACCTAGATTTTCATTTATTGTCTCGTATATTGCATAATTTATACTGCATTCTGCAACATATCCTGCAAGATAATATATATTTTTTAGCAAATCACGTTTATAATGCTCTTTTGGGGGTTTATGCAGGCTATTTTCTGGTAATAGCAAACAGGTTTCTAGATACTCACACGTCCTGAGATGTCTTTGTGCTGCAATTTTATAGTCTTTGTATTCTTGGACTTTTTCTTTAACCAAAGCTTTGACCCTTTCAATTAATGCTAAGAATTTTTTATTTCATCATTAATATCAGTTTATTTTACATTAAAGAAAATGTCTTACCAAAGTAATTTGTTTGTGTGAGATTACTAATATTTAGTCTAGGAGATTTTAGCCCCTCTCTCCTCCCGTAAAACCCTCACGTCTCAGGAAACAGGCCAGCCGGCCGTTTCAGCCCACTCGCGTCC
>JAFGWF010000292.1 GCA_016937295.1 Bacteroidales bacterium | reverse complement strand
TGTCAGTCATTCAAGTTCATTGAACCATAACCCGCAAGGGGGTCAACATCACCGGACAAGGGGGGTCAGTATCGCCGGAATATCCAGGAGGTAGTCATGCAGCACAAGAATGATTACTCAGTAGTTGTATTTCTCTCTACAGGAGAAGTCAAAAAATGGTCTTTCGTCCATAAGCTAAACGGATTTGTGCAATTCCTTGACAACAAACACTCTGATTGGTTGTACATGAATGTTTACGACCGCAGAAGTCGCAAGTATTTAAAGCGCTTCTACAAAGGAAATTCAATACCCGACTTCCTTTAACTTTTCAATATTGAACCTTTAATATATAACCTTTAATATAACCTTCAAACCTTTATTGGATTTATTAACCCCCGAATATTTCAAACAATCAGGACAATGGCACACAGTATCAATTATACAGGATTAGTCTTCTACAAAGCACCAGTTAAATCGAAATTTGGTGGATCGTCCAGATACAAAGTGATCGAGGGGGAGCTGATAGAGGCTGAAACAAAAGCGGCTGAACAGAAGCCAAAGAAAAAGCATGAAAGCAACGAGGAAAAAAACAGTTCAATAAAAGCGGCAAATCAAAAAGCCGAAACAAAAAAGTCTTATAAACTCAACAAGTCAAAGATTAAAAAGAAGTGTCATGCTTTTGCTCGACTTGGGAAAAGTAGAAACTTTTTGGCTTTTTATTCTATCTCTTTTCCCCAAGGGTTGACCGACGAAACAGCCTACAAGATTTTCAACACGTGGTTAACCCGATGCCGAAGAAACTGCGGCTTGAAATCGTATTTATGGGTAGCGGAGCGGCAAAAGAATAAAACAATCCACTTCCACCTGTTGACAAACGATTTCATGCCTATAAAGACAGTAAACGGCTTTATGGCTGCTGCACTGATGACCGAAAAGAAAAAAGGAAATGAAGTGCTAAAAGAGGTCGAAACAGGCA
The DNA here is from genome assembly GCA_016937295.1 of Bacteroidales bacterium. Taxonomy (GTDB): domain Bacteria; phylum Bacteroidota; class Bacteroidia; order Bacteroidales; family UBA1556; genus UBA6267. The sequence continues at coordinate 3,195 of JAFGWF010000292.1, read as the reverse complement.
AATACAATGGAGTAGATGTAAAAAGAGTTGGCAACAACAGAAAAGGACTGATTAGCTACCTAGCCAAATACATCAGCAAAAACGAAATTGAATTTTTTCGCTTGCCCTGGCATTGTTCCCGAGACGTTTCCCGCCTTTTTACTTCCTATGTGATAGATGAAGATGAAGAAGACAAATTTTTCAATGCCATTCCTAAAGAGTTGGAGAAATATACTGAAATCCTAGAACATGATTATTTCAGAGCAACAGGATTTAAATTCAATCCAGAAGACAAGGTTTTTGAAGAAATAGACGACTTAAACGAAATGATTTACAGTAATAATAATTAAAAATAAAAGATGATTCAAACATTTGCATTAGATGATGAGCAGTTTTACAACTCGCTTAACCAAGACGACTTAAAACACTTTGAACCAATCAAAGTAGCTGCGCAAACAAATTTTACAGTCCCGCTTGTTGAAATAACTGGTGGAGGACACCCAAACAGCTGGTACAACTTGCATATTGGAAAAATTTATGAGATTCTATGCTACATTGTAGAAACTGACAATGGGCACATCAATTTCCTAGTTAAATCCCGCGGGGATGGAACAAAAACAGGATACAAATCAATGTATTCAATGCAAAGACCGACAAAAGGACTTGACTTAGTTCACGGGTGTTCATGCAAAGTAACGATCGGATTTTTAAAACGAGAACAAGATTAAAACAACTACGGAAAGTCGTGCAAATGCTTTCCTTTTTTTAACTAAATTAGCCTTACCAAACAAGCACAAACATTCCATGGACAAACCTACGGACATTAAGGCTTTTAAGAAATGGCTAAAAACAGAGCTCAACCATGAAATCGACTCATCATATGAGTACTATTATACAACTATAACGGATCAATTGAAAACTCAATTTGAGAACACTACATTTTGGAGAAAATTAATCAACGAACGTAAAGAGGTAAATGACAAATATCTACTTAGGAAAGGTGTTAACCTATTAATCTTAGAAGAGCAACCCCTGATATTAATAAAAAGTCTTGATTCTGTTATCAATAAAGTTTTCAGAAAAAACATATTGCAAAATAACAACTTCCCTGATCCACCTCAAGGTGGATGGATTACTCCTGAGAACTGGTTTGAAAAACTGAATGACATAATTAGGACCACAATAATAGTTAAATACTTAGATGGCGTCCAGTTCTTAATCGATGAAATGGAGGCAATTTGTAGACTATTTAACTTAAAATATGCTTTTGAATTGGAAGCTAGAGAAGAGGGATACTATGCCGCCCATTATGGAGTAACGATCCCTCTGTCCTTTCCAGACAAAAATTTTCAACCAATTGAAAAAAATTTTAATATTGAGATCCAAGTAACTACTCAACTACAAGAAATAATCAAAACACTTTTACACAAGCATTACGAACAAAAGAGGATTAGCATACCTACATCAAATAATTACAAGTGGCAATGGGATCATAAGAGTGATGAATTCGCACCCAACTATTTGGGACACATTGTTCACTATGTGGAAGGTATGATTATAGAAATTCGCGATAAAGAAAATAACTAATATGACAGAAATTAAAAACTACATGGACAGCATCCGAGTTTCAGAAGTGCTGCAAACTCGAATTGAAAATTTAATCCAGCTTAATCAAAATCTATTTGAGTTCGAAGTTTTGGATATATTCATTAGTGAGTATAGAGACAAAGACGGTAACGAGGTATATACTTCACTATGGCTATTTACAAACAAAGGAGCTATTGAATGTAAAAATTTCATCGATCAAACGGACTTTGATGTAACTCCAATAACGAACAATATAGAATACTGTTCCATATTGGTGAATAACTTCGATTTCGTAACAACAAATCAAAAATCATTCGTGAAGGCATTGTGCAATTTTGGCAACACGGGATCCCCGATAAATGGATCTTTCACGGCTACCGATGCAAACTGCAAATATGCAATTGAAATCTACAAAAGACATTTCTTAGCCAACTTGAGGGACTACAGCAAAAAGGAAGGATAAAAGACGGTTGACACTCCCCTATCGAAAACTCGAAAAGCATTGCTGTGATAAATCAAGTCGCACCAATCATAGCAAATAACATAAATTTAGAAACTCCATATGGCTAAATTTCTAACTACTGTCGGCAACTCATACTACATAGAGCAAATAATTATAAATGCAAAGAAAAATTTAACACTTGTAACACCATACTTACAACTAAGTAAGAATCTCACAGAACGAATAATTGATGCGGACAAACGGGGCGTTCAAATAACATTCATCTACGGAAAAAGCAGTTTATCAGACGCCGAAAAACGAAAACTATCAAGTCTTAACAATATCCAAATCTTCTATTTCAAAGATTTACATGCAAAATGCTATCACAATGAAGATTCAATGATAATATCATCAATGAATCTGTATGAATTCTCAGAGCGAAATAACCGAGAAATGGGCATCCTTGCAGAACGAGAAACGGATGGAGAGATATTCAATGATGCTATCAGAGAGATAGAATCGATAATAAATTCATCAATTGCAGAAAAGAATACTTCTCAGCCTATCAAAATTGAGACGAAATCAAACAATAATGCAAAAGGCGAGATACAAACACAAAAGGGATGCCCACATTTCCCCAGACTGTTTGAAGAACTAAAGAAGAAATACCCATACAGCATTATTGAAAAAGACTCAGAAGGCGACGTAATTTATATCAAAGATTTCATTCCGAATAAAATCGAAATAAGAATTCATTGGTACGTTGTAGAATGCCACTATTTAGGGAGAGTTAGTTATAAATGGATGGAAGCAGCAAATCGCAAAAACATTGAAAAGGTTTTCGAGGACAAAAGAGTCTATTGGAATACGGATAGAATAAAGATTTATCCTCCCAAAAGTCACCAAACCGACACAAGTATTATTGGAATTAAACATGAAGTAGAGTTGGCCATAGATGTGATAGAAAAAGTGAAAGACAAACTATTATTTCGTCCCTAACCGTCCCCTGAGTCGTCCCCCAAGACCAAAACAAACGCTTAACAAACTGATTTAATGATATGTTGCATGGCATATAATTTGATCTGGCGGGTCAACAAAACAAAAGCGCTTGGATCATTGATCTGAGCGCTTTTGTTTTTCCGGGTTTACAGCTCCCCGACGAGTCGCATCTGTTCTCCTTTCCCCTC
>JAFGWF010000291.1 GCA_016937295.1 Bacteroidales bacterium | reverse complement strand
TTCATAGAACTTTCCGGTGATTTTTGCACCCTTTTCAAATCGAGCATATTCATCGAATTTATGCCTAAGCCTGTCACATCTTTTTGCACAAAACGCAGCACCTCATCATAATAAAGCACCACAAAAGGCGCCTGAGCTGTTACCATTTTGTCCAACCTAAAATAAATGGATTGACGGATAGAATCATTAGATTCAATGATTGCTTTTTCGTAAAGAGCATCAAACTCAGCGTTTTTATAATGGGTATAATTAGCACCACTTGGCGACCAATTTTTACTGTAAAAAAGAGCCAGGTAGTTTTCAGCATCGGCATAGTCAGCAATCCAACTTCCCCGAAAAACAGGAATGCGTCCGTTCGCAACCATCTGCCTTAAACTTGCCGGCTGATGGATATCAATCTCAATTGGGATTCCCAATTTACCTAATTGTTGATGAATAAACTTCGCCAAATCGATATAACTCGCGGTGGTAGAAATAGTTACAACAGGCATATTTTCCCCATTAGGGAAGCCTGCCTCAGCTAAAAGTTGAGCTGCTTTTTGAGGATTATAGCTATAGCCATTCACTGTGTCGGCAATAAAGCCCGGCATTCCCGGAGGAATAAACCCTGCAACTCCAGGATAGCCAACATTATTTCGCAGGTAACGCATCATTTTCACGCGGTCGAAACCCAAATTTATTGCCTGCCGAATTTTTAGGAGACGAATAGGCGAATCCAATTTCAACAAAGAGCTATCCATCATAAAACCCAGATATTCCGTATTTAAATAAGGTTTGGAAAGCATATAAAGTCGCGAATCATATTTAGGATTTAAGGAGCCGTCACTTTGCAAAAGTTCATCTTTGTAACTGGCATCGATACCGGACAAGAAGTCGAGATTTCCCTTGATGAACTCCAAAAAGGCCGTTTGCTTATCGATGATAAAACTCACCGAAACCGCATCAAGGTAAGGAAGGCGATTTTGTCCATCGAACTCAAAATAATTTTCGTTTTTCAAAACCACCAATTTCACACCTTCTTTAATCATAGAAAAGCGAAAAGGGCCTGTACCGACTGGATTTCGGCCAAAGTCAACACCGTAAAAGGCAACAGCCTCATGAGGTATCACTGAAAAATAAGGCATAGAAAGTCGGCTCAAAAAAGCAGAAAAAGGCTTCTGCAAAACCATAACGACCGTATCGGTGCCGATGGCGCGAATCGCAAAACCGGAAGAATCGGACAGAAGCACCTCACTCAGCCAAACCGCTCCGGGCGATAACGTTTCTCGGTTTAAAACCCGTTTCAGGCTGAAAACCACATCATCGGCAATAACCCTTCGCCCGTTTTGGGAATGAAAACCTTCCCAATTGTGAAAAAAAACATCGTTTCGGATTTTAAAAATATAAATCCTGCCTGACTCGTCCACGGACCATGATTCAGCAATGGCCGGTTTGACATTTAAGTTGTCGTCCAACTGAACCAAGCCGTTGAATAACAGATTACAAGCCCACATATTGGCTTGGTCGCGTGCAAAAGCAGGATCGAGGCTTGTGATGCCTGCCGCCTCATTATAGCGAAAAACCGTTTTACCTTCCGGCGGAGCAAAGCCCCCACTGCAACCTGCTAAAACAGTGATAATCAGAAATATAATTACATGAAACTTCATCAGGCTAAATTAGAAAAAAACAGATTTGTAAATACAATTGGTGGAATATTAGAAATGAAAACAAAGAAGGGAAATTTACCTTTCGGGCACACATTATAAATTGTTAGCAATTTGTTGACGAATTAAACTTACGACGTACTATCAAAACATCATTCCAAAGTTTTCAATTTGTGTTCGTTACAGGATGATTTTCGGGGCAAATAGCAAAGAGAATTTTTTACTCAGCCCAAAAACTTGCGAAAATACTTTGACGCTAAACAATTGAAATTGAAGAAGAATGACCCTTAAATCTTCTTTCCGATATAAAACACATAGCCATAAAAATCTTTATACCTTCGGTAAAGCTGAGCCTCTCGGCGTTCGTTTTCAATAAATGCTTCGGCGGTTTGGTTACCTTTATATTTTCGCAAAAAATCCTCTTGGGCTTTTACTTGAGGCGCGTAATAATGGTCGAGCCAGCAATTTTCAGGAAGGATAAAGTTAGCCACCGGAATATAACCTGACTCTTGCAATTGCCTGACTTTGTTTGGAATAGTGTCAATTTGCGGGTAAGCATCCACCCAAAAATCGTTAATCTCCGCAGGGCGTTCATTAGTAAACCAACTGGCTTCAGACACTGCAATAAACCCACCCGTTTTGATAAAAGGAAGCCACTCACGAAGCCCTCTTTCAAAGCCTAAATTATAGATGGCTCCCTCTGACCAAATCAAGTCAAGAGATTCCTTTTCGAATGGCAAACTCTCCATCGAACCAATTTCTCCTTTAACGCGATGGCTTAAACCAAACTTTTGGGCGTTTTGGTTAAACAAATCAATAAATGCAGGGAATAAATCCAAACCGGTAATTATTCCCGGAGAATTTTGAGCCAAAACCATTGTCTGACCACCTGTGCCGCAACCAATGTCTGCTATTCGGCTCTCTGAATGCAAATTATCAATAAAACTAAGTGCTTTGATTGTCACCTCAGGACTTCCGGGTCCTTGACGGTCGATTGCAGAATAATACTCGCAAATCAAATCGAAATTAAAATCGTGGATAGAGCTATGTTCTTCGTTCATCATTTAGAAAATTAATGTGCAAAAAAACATCTATTTTAGTTCTGATTCAAGAAAAGATTCATTTTTAGAACTAATAAACTGAAATTAGATTTTGAAAAATCATTGCCCTTTTTCAATCAAAAGCGGCAATAAAACAAAAATCATATCCCAAATGATTCAGAATGATAATTCCACTAAAACTTCGATATGGGTTAGGATTGGGTTATTTATGATGTGCCGCCGCTACCACTCGGCGGTAATGCCTTCTTGCGGACGATTACCACGGTAAGCACAGCATGTCCTGACCCACTATCGGGATTACCGAGGTGCATGATGAGCGGAGCCGAAGCATGATTGCTCAACTCGAAGTAAGTGGTGCCGCGGGTGTAGGTGGTGGTCATGGGGTTTGGTTGGGTTGGGAGCAAATTGCTATTTTTTAATTATCCAATAGCCTCCTTTATTGGGACCAATACGTTCGATTAT